>NZ_DAIQRQ010000032.1:0-55052 GCF_036786105.1 Ohtaekwangia sp. | reverse complement strand
CTGTAAACATCGTTCCCCGCAATATTCTGATTGTAGGGCTCATTGCTTTGTTCATGGTTCTTGTAGCGCATGGCTGGCTTATGCTACACAGTCAATCGCAGCGGGTGCATCGTATGAAACAATACTATAGCCTTATGCTGCCTTCACTGAATGCTGTGCAGTCGTTTATACTGATGACGAATCAATCGAAAATGCTTTCCGTTAATTGGGTTTACCTTCCTGCTGATGGCGAGTCAAAAGCTTCTTTACGAAAGCTTCAGCAAGAGCAGTATCCTATTCTTAAAGACAAGCTCTTAAAATATAGTATAGCATGGAGCGAGGAGCAGTCAACACAAATAAACCTGGCGCTGATACGTTTTGATACGTTGATCGCCGTACAAGAAAATGGCATCATGGCAAACCTCGTAACAATTGATAACTATGAAGACCCACTGGTAAAGCTGCTGGCAGAAGATGCTGTTGAGAGTGCCGTTATTCCACGTGCCAATGCGATTCTGACATCCCTTACAACCCTGGCAGAACAACAACGTATAGCGATGGAAGCTTATGAAAAAGAGGCTGTGCAAACAACGATCGATGACTCACGCATAAACTCTCTATTTATAATTGCGGCTGTAACCATCGGCTTGCTTTGCCTTATCATGTCTTTATTTATTGTTCGTTCTGTGCAGCCGCATATACCGTTTGCCAATGGCACTACTCCCGATGCCAATGCAGCGCTCACAAAAATTCGCATCATAGAATGGATTGCGAAGACGGAGAACGAAGAACTCATTTCGCAACTGGACGACATTCATAAATCTACATCTATAGTTAAGTAAATCCGGAATTTATCGTTATAACGTTTATCATTCTCCCATCACATAATGGTGGTATATGGGCAAATTATAGCTATACTTTTCTCATAGCATACGTATGCATTCACTAATTTCATTGCCCGATTAAAAACTATAGTTTGACTTAAAAAAAATCCCTCATGAAAAAAAACCTCAAAACCACGGCACTGTATGCCGTCATCCTTTCTTGCTTAGCGCTCAGCTGCTTTATCTTCTCCGGCTGTAATGATCATGAAGTTTGTGCAAAATGTAATGCTGCATTCGCCAAGGAAAGAAGAGTAAAACAGATTGTGTACTACGATAACACCAGTACGCTGACAGAAAAGTATAGATTCTATTACCAGAATAACCTGGTGGATAGCATCGTAAAAGTATCTTACGGAAGTGCAAGCTCCAAGACTGCCGGCTCTGATAGTGTTATAACACGCTTAAAGGTAAGCTATGCTGCAAAAGAATGTATACCTTCTGCATACACAGCCAAGACCTATATACCGGCCAGCCCGGTAAGTGTAGAGAAAGCATTCTTCTCGGTGTCTGGCACCAGCATTAACAACAAGCACCTCGCGTTTTATCCGGATGAAGATTTCCTGGTGGTAGACAAGACTGCTGACATTGACTATACCTACGATGGCAGCAATCGTGTAAGCACGCGTAAGGGCACAGACTATGGCATATTAGTTTGGCCAAACATCTATGGCAACGAAAATTTCTATACTTATACCGGCAACAACATCACACACATTGTTGCGCAAAAAGAACAAGCCGGCTATAACCTTGACATTACGTTCGATGCCAGAAACAGTCCCTTCAGTATACAGGCCGGTGTGTTATACTATCTGAACCTTATCTCTTATCCTGACCAGGAATATTTCGAGACGCTAGCAGTTGACCGTAATAATCCTACGAAGATTGTCTATAAAGGAACGGATACATCCAACAGTTTTGTGACCAGCACCTTTACTTTTACCTATACGTATGATGTACTCAGCTATCCTACCAAAGTAAATATACATGAGTCGACAGACGATGATGTGCATGGCGATAGCGAAACCGACCACGGCACCTATTTATTCTCCTACTATTAATGAGCAATAAGGCCTCTGGAAACGGAGGCCTTTTCTACATCCTGCCTGCAATACCCTACAAAATTTGATTATTGAGTTTACCCTTGTGGAATGCGCGATTGCCCCCAGAGCTTCATTACTGCTCAAGTATAGAACCAAATGAAGTAGGGCCCTGAGTAAATAAATATCGCTGCAGATCAGAATTTTATTTGGTAACTTATCGTTCTTATGTGGAAGTCCCGCCCGTAATGGCTTGTCTGCATACTTCCACCACGAAATAGTCGTTTATTCTATGTCGCAACAAAAAACCGTAGGGTATGTACGCACGATTGATCCTTGTCGTCCTTGTCCTCTGTTCCGCATGTCAGTCAGGAAAACTCCCATGTCCGGACCCGCAATTTGCGAAGGTAAAGAAATCTACTCCGCGCAAAGGTTTCTTTGATCCATCACCACCAGCATCGGCCAAAGCCGAAACGGAAGAGGAGCAACATCGCCAGTCAAAGGGCAGCCGGAGCAACAGCAAAATGATCACACATGTGTCCGTGGAAGAATGGGATTGCCCGCATCCCGGTCAAAAGAAATATATGCCGAAGGAAGTGAAGCAGAACATTCGCAAAAATATGAAGCGCATTAATTCTACCGATCAGGAAAATGCCGCCGATTCTGTTCGCACTTCTTCAGGCCAGCAGTAGCTACCTTTCACGGAGGCTTAACAAAGCTCTAACTTATAGTTTTTTTTGCATCTGGCCTCTGTGAGAGATTTGCATTTCCCATCGGCCGGAAGCTTGCAGCCAGCCGCCTCTTCTTATTCCTCCTGATACTCTCCATTCGCTTTCTGTACAAACTCCGAAGGAGTAACGCCAAAAAGTTTTAAAACGTCCCGCTACCTTCGCATATTGATCGACTTGCTGTTGGCTGCAGCTGATCAAAATAATTTTCCTTATCTGAGCAAGTGTAGCAGGCTAGCTCCAGGCAAACACCGTCTTGAAGATCACGTATTCGGCAAAGACTCCTCAAATATTTTGTATATCATAAAGTGTTTCCATACATAATTTAGCGTTACGTAAAAAAGTTTCCAAAATGGAACGGGAATTTATTGAGATTGATTCGATTGCTCAGGAAGGTGATTGCAATATACCTTCAGGTACATAATATTCTTGTATACATCTATAGGTATAAATACCGATGCGATACTGCGTAATTTTTTATAGTATATTTTCCTAAATATGGAAACATATTGCAACGTCAGTATTAACAATTGACATATTATGTATCATCTATAAATTCCTTACCAAATGAAAATCAGAAAACTATTCAGCCTGCAACTAACCATTATCGCCGCACTTATTATTTTTTCTTGTAATGAACCTGAAGAAAGTCCGAACTCCAAACAAGTCCCTTCTATTAAACCAGTAACTATTGTTGACGACCGCCTAAACTTTGCTTCTAAGGAAGTATTTAAGAATTATATGACAGAGTTACTTGGAACAAATAGTAATTCTAAAATTATTCGTGAAAAGTATACAAGAAATGGCAAGTTTAAATCGCTTCGCGATATCCGGATTGAGAGAACATTGACTTTAGCCAGAATAGAATCCGATAGCATGGCTATTGAGGCAGACACATTAATTGACGATCCGAATTTCGAAAGTGTTCTCAATGAAAATCATGAAGTTCAGGTTGAAGGAACTTTGTATAAAATAACACCCTATGGAACCTATATTTGCACTCCAGAAAAACGTGACAGGGTGAATGAAATCTTGGCTACCCTGCTACTCAATAACTTTGAGCTCACGCCAATAAATAGAACGATCCCTGGAGAACAAAAACAATCTGAAAACATGTATTTTGTTGAACCCGGAATATATAGACTCGATAGTTTTAACGATACTCAAAAAGTGGAGATTACAGCTTCTGACTCTGAAGCTCAGGGATTATCAAATGGAAGAGAGACAACAAATGATCTTCTACCACAATATATTTACGATCAATTTCCAACCTATAATTTTGATGCCAAAACTTGGCTGGATCATTACTTCAAGACATTTTTGGAAGAACTAAGCCGCACACAGAAAATTTCGATAGCAAGCATCGAGTAAAAGTAAATTTTTACAATGTTAATTTTGGAGTGTATGCGTCTGCCGGTATAAATGTCAAAATGCAAAGAAAGGGTTGGACTGGAATATGGAGAAATGATGATGCCGAAGAGCTCCGCTTAGGATGGGATGGACTAATCATAGATTTAATGCTTCCAAATGCACCGCAACCAAATATACCTACTGTTGATTTTGGGAATGTAAAACTCGGGGACATCACATTTGCCACGCACTCTATCTCGGTTGCCGGATATACCATTCCCAAGGGAAAAATCAATGATGCCCTAAATGGGGCTTTGGAAGGACAATTCAGAAATGCTCTTAATGAAATTTATAATTATGCATTTGTTACGCTGGCTCCCGGGCAATTTAAGTACCAAGAGGATTATGTTAAAATGTTTAGAGTTGTATATCCTGATAAGATTAAGCTGGTATTTGGAAAATATGAGGTGGCAGAGAATAATACCAATAGCATTAGCAAAGTATTTGATTGGAATGTCGGGCTAACAATAAAATGGAATCCCAACGGCACTTCTGTCACCAGTCAAGATTTTAGTGCAAACGGATCAGCCACCGCCTATAAAATTATAAGCGGAAGTGTCTACGGGGCCGGTAAACATGATGGCGCTTGGAAAGGCGCGCGTGTTGATAAGAAATAATGGGATTGAACGCTTGTGGCTTTTGGTTACAAGCGTTCATAAAAAAAATTGAATGATTAGAATAATTATGTTAACGGATATTAATTTTACTCTATCAGCCTTAAAAATAGGCGTGACGTTGCTGCTGCTGCTGTTTTGCCTACAGACTATATTAGCACAAGATAACATCAATGACATAAATCCATTAAAGAACAACCAAATTAAAGTAAATGCCAGTGTAATAGGCTTAAGCTTGAATTGTGAAAAGTCAATAAGCAGAAGTCTGGCAATAAACTATGAGGCAGGTCTAAGTTATAGTTTTTACGTAGGAGGAGGGGCACTTTATGGAAATCGATTTGGATATGAACTATCCCCTATATTTTCAATCGAAAACCGATGGTACTATAATTTGCATAAACGGTTAATAAAAAATAAACCAACGATCAACAATAGTGGCAATTTTTTAAGCTTAAAAGCAGGATATCGTGCATCGCCGGTTGTGTCAAAGAATTTATATAACAATCCTGTATTTGTAATTATTCCAGCATGGGGTATTCAAAGAAGCATTGGAAAAAAAGTTAGCTTTGAGTTTGCTACAGGTTATGCATTTATAGTTGACACACACCGAAAAGAATGGAGCCGAAATATAAACTTGTCCATAAAATTTGGATACATATTAAAATAAATTTACCAAATAGTGTCTACTTAACAGTGGTTGCTATTTTTCTACAAGGTTGCACCCTTTTAGGTTTCTATAAATACGATTATATATCCCACAAAAAAGTACGAAGACCTGACGCAGGGGTATCTATACCTATCGGCGTTAAAAAGGCCAAAAGACAAATAACACCAAGCCAGGCCTTTAGAGATGCACTCAAAAATTACCGTGAAGGCCGCCATACTTTTCCGCCAAGTATTTGGGACCTTAGCAATTTTAGCGAAAAGGCTGCCCATTCGGTTCAGGAAATGCGCAACACAGGCTTCGATAATCTTGATGTTATATTCTTTAGTCCTGATTCAACACAGATATGGTTCAGCCATAAACCAGTTTATGATCAGAAAATCGGGAGAACAAAAATAGAAGGTTCTTATGTAACAGGAATGTTCATTTTTATTTACAACGATTCATCGTTTCAGACCTTTACAAGATACGATCGGTAGTATCTGGTTGCAGGCCTCAGGCCCTGAGAGATTTGCATTTCCCAGCGGCCGGAAGCTTGCAGCCAGCCGCCTCTTCTTATTCCTCCTGATACTCTCCATTCGCTTTCTGTACAAACTCCGAAGGAGTAACGCCAAAAAGTTTTTTGAAACACTCGCGGAAATATTTCAGGTCGCTGAAGCCAACTTCGTATGTTACTTCTGCAATGGTAAGCTGATTCTGTTCGAGTAATTGTGCGGCGCGTTTCAACCGGATCGTGCGTATAAATTCGTTGGCGGATTGCCCGGTAATTGCCTTGAGCTTTCTATACAGTTGCGTACGACTCATACCGACATCGCGGCCCAGATCATCTACAGCATAGTCGGGGTTGTTCATGTTCTTCTCTATACTTTCAAGCGCCTGCCGCACAAACAATTCATCGGCAGAAGTAAGCGTTACCCGCTTCGGTTCGATGTTGAGTACTTCGTGGTCATTGAACAGCTCGCGCATGCGGTCGCGCATCCGCATCAGGTTGCGTACTTTCAGTTGCAGCAGCCTGGGATTGAAAGGCTTCGTCACATAATCGTCAGCACCGGTTTCAAGACCTTCTACTTTAAAGATGAGCGATGTGCGTGCGGTAAGTAAAATTACCGGTATATGCGAAGTACGAATGTTAGACTTCAATTGGGTGCAGAGTGTGATGCCATCCATTACCGGCATCATTACATCGCTGATGATCACGTCCGGCACTTCTTCCAGCGCTATTTCCAAACCTTCTTTTCCTTCAGAAGCCTGGAGCACACGATATATACCTTCAAAAACAGATTTGATATAGGCACGTACTTCATCGTTGTCTTCCACCACCAGCAGCTTCGGCAGCTCGCTGAGGTTATCGGGCGTTACTTCCGGTTCTTTCTCCGGTATATATACAGACTCCTGTGTTAATGCAGGGTAACGATCCATGCTCTCTACATCGCGCGATACCAGTGTTCGTTCAGAGGCGTCAAAATGATCGGCACCTTTTTTAAGCATCACCTTAAAACGGGTAAATACGTTTACTTCGCTCTGCACCGTTAGCTCACCATGGTGCATATCCACCAGGCTCTTTGCCAGAGCAAGGCCTATACCGGTGCCCGCGTGGTGCTTGTCTTCATCGTAACTGAAGAAGGTTTGAAATATACTTTCAAAGTGTTCTCGTTTTATACCTTTACCGGTATCCTCCACCACAATCGAAATGTTGTCAGCATTCTCCATTACCTGTATCGTAATTTTGCCACCTTCCGGTGTATGCTTGAAGGCGTTGGCCAACAGGTTGAACATGATCTTTTCGAACTGGTCGCGATCGAACCACACGTTGATGATATTGGAAGAAGCGTAGAACGAAAAATCGATCTTCATCTGTTCTGCCAGGGTATCAAACGAAAGTTTTACCTCCTTTATAAACTTGACAATGTTTCCTTCCGAAACTTCGAGTGTAAGATTTCCCGACTCCGCTTTTCTGAAATCGAGCAACTGGTTTACAAGGCGCAGCAATCGTTGAGCATTGCTGTGAATGCTCATTAACTGAGTTCGCGTTTCCTTATCGCTCTCGCCTTTATCGAGCAAACTTTGTGATGGACCCAGTATCAGCGTAAGCGGTGTCTTAAATTCATGCGAGATGTTGGTGAAGAACTGAAGTTTGGCCTGGTTAAGTTTCTCCATATTCTCGCGCTGCAACCGCTCTACTTTCAGATCGTGGCGGAAGTTTGCGCGCATCAATACAAGTGTGCGGAATAAATGCAGTAATAATAAAGCCCCTATCATATACCCGATGCGCGCCCACATGGTTTTCCACCACGGGGGATTCACCACAATTGTCACAGTACTTACCGGCCCCGTCCAGGCACCTTCACTGTTGGCTGCCTTTACCTTAAATATATACTTCCCACCGTTAAGGTTGGTATAGGTTGCATAGCGCCTGGAGGCATCGGTATAATTCCAGTCTTTATCAAAACCTTCCAGCATGTAGGCATACAATGTTTTCTCAGGTGCCGCAAAATCGAGTGCCGTAAATTCGAACGACAAGGAATTTTCGTTATGCTTTACTTCTATTTTGTCTATGGCCGAGAGTGGTTTGTTCAGGATCACGCGTCCATCGAAATCACCGCCTACCGGCACAGGTTTGTTGAATATCTGAAAATCGCTGATGATAACCCTGGGCGTATTCGGGTTCTGCACCATTACATTCGGATCGATAATATTTAAACCTTCCGAACCTCCGAAGAGTAATTTTCCATTCTCATCTTTGAAGCTTACGTTGTTGTAAAAGAAGCCGCCCTGTATGCGATCGTGATGATCGTAATGTTTTATATAATTACGATTAGACGGATCGATTACGGTAAGGCCGTTCCAATGCGCCAGCCACAGTTTTCCGCTATCATCTTCCTGTATACTTACTATAACATCGTTGCTCGGGCCTTGCTTTACTTTGGTGCTGGCAAACTTCTCGGTTCTTCGATCAAACGAGTTAAGCCCTCCTTCTGTACCGATCCATAACAGCCCTGCGTGATCTTCATATACGGCATTAATGAAATTGTTGCTGAGTGTTGCCGCAGAGTCGTTATCATTATTATAAAAATGCCGAATGTCCAGCTTATCGGCTTTCGGCTTAACGCGGTATAATCCGTTGCCCCGCGTTCCTACCCAGAGTACTCCATTGCGGTCTGCATGAATTACCACCAGCGGTGCTTCGCGCAGCAGCTCGTCATGGTATACTGTTAATTTACCATCCACCGCTATTTTGTTCAATCCTCCACTCCAGGTGCCAACCCATATATTTCCGGCATTATCCTCCGCCAGCGACATAATATAGTCGCTATTGAAAGGATTTATACCATCACCTGTAAAATGATCCAATCGCTTTACTATGCCATCAGGCGATACATCGCGTTCATGAAAACGATAAACACCGGCACCGGCAGTACCAAACCATATATAGCCCCGCCTATCCGTATACAGCACTTGTATAAAATTGATAAAGTCATTTGGATTCTGATCGGGAACTCGAATGCGCTGAAAGGTCTTGTTACGGAGTATATATAGTCCCCCGCCAATCGTGGAGATCCAGTAGCCATGATCGTGCGTACTGCGCACTCCGGTAATGATGTTCCTGCTTTTATCGAAGGTACGTGTTTCGTACGCTTCAAAGTCTTTCGAGTAGCTATCAAACTTGTTGATTCCTTTTTTTGTGCCTACCCACAGCACGCCTCCACGATCTACATATAGTGCAGAAACGGTGTTGTGCGAAAGATTTACGTTTTCATCAGCATCGCCCAACGACCGTGTAAATTCATTCTTTACCGGATCGAAGAAGCTCAATCCTTTTTCTGAACCGGTAATAATATACGGATGCTCACCCTTTACAGCACACATGGCGCGGAAGAAGCTATAGCTGGAAGGTTTACCGGGCACGGTATAATTTCTGATAACACCATCTTTCAGATTCTTCAACCCTTTGATGGTGCAGAACCAGATCGATGACTTACCATTCACGGTCAATTCATCCACACCGTAGATAAAGTTCTGGTGATAGGGATCGGCTACATCCTGTGTATACCGGTATTGACGAAACGTATAGTTGTTATCCGTGTTGATCACACGGTTCAACCCGTTGGCAGTAGCAATCCAAAGCTCTTCTGCAGACGACAGGTATATATCGGTAACCATGTTGTTTGAGAGGGCCGCGGTATCCATCGGATCATAATGAAACGATGTGAAGGCATTCTTTTGCTGATCAAAGACATTCAATCCGTTTTCGGTTCCCACCCACAGGTTGCCTTGCCTGTCTTCTGCCACGCAGCCTATGTTATTGTTGCTGAGGCTGGCAGTGTTTCCTGCCTGGTGACTGTAGTGCAGAAAAGTATTCGTGTTCTTATCATAGCGAAACAAGCCGCCCATGTGTGTGCCAATCCAGAGATAGCCGCGGCGATCTTCGTAAAGCGTAGTGATTTTGTTACTCTTGAGTTTTCCGGGAGCATTATCGGAATGATATATAACGGTGGAGTAACCGTCATAGCGGATCAACCCGGACCATGTGCCGATCCATAAAAATCCTTCACGATCCTGAAGTATACAATTGATGGAGCTTTGCGACAGTCCGAGTTTTTCCGGCAGTTGATCAAAGATGATCTCTTTTTGAGGAAGTGCAGCAGGCTGGGCTCCGGCCAACTGTATTGTAAAAAACAAGATGGCTGTTACAAGCCCGTATAGTCGCTGCACTTTATACATGCTGATGTTTATCTTCCAAAGTCGTCTTGCACACGCACAATGTCATCTTCATCCGATGGATGTGCTGCATCGGTATGTTGCCATATTTCCGAGATCATGCCCCATCCTTTCAATCCTACCAGACGATGGCGCTGGCCGCAATTGAGACGGATGATCTCTCCGGGCGCAAGGGTTTTCAACGAACCTTCTTTATCTGTTTCGCTGATGATTACGCCCGCTTCACCTGCTACCAGTTTCCATATCTCGGCACGTCTGTGGTGATATTGCCACGAAAGACGTTTGTCAGGCTGCACCATCAGTATCTTCGGACTAAGCTTCTCGCTGATCTTGAGATCGTTTATTTCTATACCGGGAAAGAATTGTGCTGCGAATTGCTTTGCCTGTGCTTCATCAATCACGAAGAAGCCACCCCACGGGCGTTCAAAGTCTTTGGCTACTACTTTAAGTCCCAGTTCATCAAGGTATGCCTGTACCTTGCCGAAAGTTTGCTGTTTGGAATCGGAGTTTGAGAAAGTTATCATTGATAAAATCAGTTAAACATAGTTTGCGTTCAATCGGACGCACATCCATGGACACGCTATCGGATCAAGGCAGAAATATCGGCATTCGAATGATATTTTCTTACTGCCGGTACTTCCTGTAATTTATTTTATCAACGGCTTATTCAGCAAATACATATTTTGAATATCACCCTCGAAAAGTGAACGCTCATCTTGATAGAAGCGCACAAAGTCGGGAGCCGAGGTGTGCCCGAGGTAAGGTGCGTAATGATGTTTCTCGTTATCGTTTCGCCAAACCAAAATGTACGCCACGTCTATATCACGGTTCGCTTTAAGGGGCTCCAGTATCACTTGTGTGAACCACTGCGGATGGGTAACGCCTTCCAATCCCGTTTCGGTGAGCGCGGCTACTTTATTTTTCTCTTTGGCCAGCCTGGATACAATGCGCATCACAGTAATAAAATCCTGTTGCTGTTCTGTTGCTGATTTTTTATTCCAGGTTACGCCCACATCCATATAGTCGTCCAAACCGAGTATATCTACATAGTCATCACCAGGGTAAGCATATAGATACATCTGGTTGCCTTCTTCAAGCTTTATGCGGCTGCGATCAGGAGAGAATGCGTAGATGAGGTTGTGCAATTTCCTGGTATCGCGCAGATACTTCACCGTGAACTGCCACAACTGTATATATTCTTTTTCGGAGCACAAACCTTTGCCCCACCAGAACCAGTTTCCGTTATGCTCATGGTACGGACGAAAGATGATGGGTATAGATGCGTTGCCATCTTTGCAGTTCTCCAGAAAATCGGCTACCAGGTCGAGCTGTTGCACAAAATAAGCATGTGTTTTTCCTCCGGGCAGTATATCATATACAGCATGAGTTGTATCCCACGCATCCTTTTTACTTACCGGGTTGTCTGCGTGCCATGATACTGTGCTGATGCCTCCACGTTTATAGGTGTCGAGTATCGATTGATGCATTTTTTTAAAATAGGCGTCTTGTCCTTGTTTACCAAGGTTGCCCAGATCCCATCCGTGTATAGCAGGATAATCACCACATACATCTTTTATGTCCGATCGTCCGGCTTCATCTTTCCATTTTACACCATACGCATCGCTGTCCTGGTGACCGAAGAGTATACCAGCCTTACCGATCTTTTTCAGGTTCTGATCGAGTGCTTTTGTTTTATCCGTTGCCTGTCTATCAACCAACTTCTGTGCTACTGCACACGAGAATGAAACCAGCAATACCCAAACGATTAAAATTCTTTTCATGGTATATATCAATACAGGGTTACTTACCACCGAGGCACCGTTGGATAGCCCGGGCGTTGTAGCGGTTCCGAAATCTGTGAGCAACCGTTGTGCGTTCGCACTACCCATCGCGACTGCCATGACACACAGAAAAGTAAAGACAAGTCTCATGAAGAAAAGAATTTACAGGCTCACCATTTCACTATTCGGGTTTACAAAAACAATATCACCACCAGCAACAGACAGAGTATGAGCATAACCTGCAGAAGCACCTCCAGGAAAAGAAGAATCCGCATTCTTTTAAAATCTTTGTTTACAAGCCATCTCTCCAGCGAGAGAGTCCTGGCGATCCACTGCAACATGCTTTTTATGGAATAAACCCGCAGGAAAGTTGGCGTGAATCGTGTTGACGTGCGGGTGGTAAATCGACCAAAAACGCAGGACAAACGGTTTCAATGGGCATTATAAGGGTTTCAGGCAAAAATTAAGAATCGATAAAATTTGGAGGCATCCATGGCCCAACGAGCTTCATCCTTTTGAGAAAATCGTAACCGGTAAGCCAAAAAGAATGTACTTTTGACGGACAGAGAACCTGCCTTCGCTTATCCCGGAACAACACGCTCTCTTGGTTAACATTTAAAATTATTCACATGCAAATCACTAAAAACAAAGTAGCTGCGATCCATTACACGCTTCGCGACAATGACGGAAACATAATCGATACGAGCGATGGACGCGATCCGCTGCACTACCTGCATGGCGCGGGGAACCTGATTCTCGGTATGGAAGAAGGACTGGAAGGAAAGGCAAAAGGCGATAAATTTCAACTGAAGATTTCTCCGGATAAAGGATATGGTGAAAAGGATCCTAACATGGTTCAGAAAGTGCCACGCTCAGCTTTTGGCGACCAGGAAGTGCGCAAAGGCATGAAGTTCTCAACAAACCAGGGCAATGTGGTAACCGTAACGGAAGTAGGTCTTGACTCGGTAACGGTGGATGCAAACCACGAACTTGCCGGTGTTGAACTGAATTTTGATGTAGAAGTAATGGAAGTGCGCAACGCCACCAACGAAGAGATCACGCACGGTCACGTACATGGTCCGGGTGGACACCATCATTAGTAGATAGCTTCGAGCTTCGAGCTTTGAGTTATGAGTTATGAGCTTCGAGTTTGGAAGATGCCAGCTCGGAGCTCTTTGCTTTTGGAACCGTTACATGTTAAAAGTTATCAGTTACTAGTTGTTGCAGCCAGCTTTCCAACTAACTGCCGAAGTACAAAACGTTCTAACATAAATTCGTAACAAGCAGAAATATCAGTAACCCCCTACATCAATCTTCCTGCAGCCTGCAGCCAGAAACCATATCTCTCGTAACTCGCAGCTAATAGCTCGCGGCTATTTCCTCACTCTACTCCCAGTTCTTTCCTGAGCTTCTTCGTGAGCTTCGACTTTATCAGTTCGTATGACTGGCGGATATAGCTTTCCAGTTCTTTGGGTTTTACTTTGGCAGGATTACTCAGCAGCACCCATTTGTTGCGCGCCATATAAGGCGCAGGTTCAAAACCTTCGCGCACGGATAGCTCTTCATAATCCTCATCCGGTACTTTGAAGGAAAGTTTGAAGGAACCTTCCAGCGAGGTGACACAAAACATTTTCTCGCCAATACAGAAACACAGATCAGCCCCCCACTTGACGTCTTCCGTAACAGCAGGGAGCGAGAGACAAAATTTACGAAGCGATTCGGGTATCACGTTATCAGTTAATCGTTATTAGCAAGCGTCCAGTTGCCTGTAGCCTGCAGCCAGAAGCCATGCATTTCTCACAGCTCGCCACTCACAGCTCACCGCTATTTATAGTACGTTACTTCCACACGGAAGCGCGGGTCGATGGCACCGAGTCTGTCGAATGCTGATTTGGATATTTTGATGATCAGTTTATCAGTAAGTGCCGTGTCGGGAAGTTTGCCCATTACGCGTACAAATACTTCGCGGTTATTCAGTTCATTCTTTACTTTGAGAATGGTGCCTACCGGTGCCGTGCGGTGGAGCGCTAAATATTTCCGGTTGCCATCAGTGCCTTCTATCAACTCTGCAATTCCTTTTTCCAATATCTCATCGCCATTCTTTACGGATTCCGAAATGCGAATAGTAGTATTGGTAGGTTGTTGCTGCTGCGTTGTGGTTGTATTTGTATTTTTTGCAGTCTCTGTCGGTGGCGGATCGTTCTTTACCGGTATATCATTCTTCACGGGCTGCTGCACGGTAGTGGTTGTCTCACGATTGGTTACGGTGGAACGTGTTACCGATGTATCTTTCTTTACCACAGATTGTCCGTGAGGTGGACGTACTACAACGGTCTGGCCAATGCTTAGCTCATCGTTCTGCAGATTGTTCCATTCCTTCAATTGCTGCACCGAGATGTCGTACTTGTTGGCAATGGAGTAGAGTGTTTCCTTCGCTTCCACCACGTGCTGACCCGCTGTATTGGTATGCGCTGGTTGCGTTACAGCGGTTTGTGTATTGTTGTTGGCAGGATTTGTTGTGGAATTGGATGACGCTGTGTTGCGCTTGCGTATCACGATCTCCTGGCCTACTGATAAATTGTTATCGGCAAGGTTGTTCCATTGCCTGATCTCGTCTACCGTAACACCATACGCTTTGGAAATGGAAAACATGGTTTCTTTGGCGGCTACCACGTGGATAATACCTCCGCCTGATTTGGCAGTTGTGGTGTTTGTACTCTTCGCAGTATAGGGCACTTTCAATATTTGCCCGATGGAAAGACCTGAGCTTGCCGTTGGGTTATATTGCACAATAGCATCTACCGTTGTGCCGTAGCGTTTGGAAATCGCGTATAGCGTCTCCTTTTCGCCTACCTGGTGCACTACAAATATTTTTCCATTCACTGTTTCTATGCCCAGTGAATCCTGAGCCTGCGGCTGAAAAAATAAGGCACCCGCATATATCAATACATTCATCATAAAAAATAACTTATCAGCTCACATTTATTCTTCACGAAAATTACGCATCCGGCGAGGATGAAAAAAGTATCCTGACCGATTCCTTTCAAGGACTCATCCAGTTTTTCATGCAGCAGCACTTCACCGGCTAATGATAGCACTAACAAATAATTCGCCAGCCCATTTTCCTGCACATAGTATGAAATAAAAATCCTGCCGTCATGTTCCAGATATTCCAACGCAGTTACGGGCAATAAATTTAGTCCGCTCTCTAAAAATGTTTTCACAGTAGAGAAATAGGCTGTGCCCTCTGCATACAAAGAAGGCTTAAAAAAATTTGCAGTTTTCTTCTCCTGCAATTCCGGCAACGCACCGGCAAGCTCTTTCCCGGTGAGCACATCGAGTACAATTTCTTTTGTGCCCGTTTTTGTGGAGATGCCGTTAACGTAAAGATCGTTTACGGAGAGAATCGAAAAATCGTTATGCCACCACAGCAGTTTCGTGTCGTGCAGCGAATAGGCCAGCAGACCTTTCTTATCCGGATTTGACGTGTCGAGGTAAATCGTAAACAACACTACGTCTCCCGCAGCTGCACTGAGATTTACCCACCACAACTCATCAAGCGTTACATCCTGCCACAGGAATAAATCACTCGCATACTGCCAGGCCGAAAACGAAACCTGCTTACGCTCGTGGTTGCGTACTTCCAGCAATATGATATCCTTCTCCGGTAACGCTATGGTATTCCATACAATGCCAGGGAAGCGATGCGAAAACTTACGTTTCAGGGAACCGCTCAACTTCGTATTAATTATCTAATTTAGTGCAAGTATAGACGATAGAAACGTGAGGGCCGAAGACTCGGACTTTAAATTCATGAAGAACCTGCCGCTGATATTCCTGTTGTGTTTCACGCTGCTCCCCCTGCCCCTGTTTGCACAGCAGCGTGTAATGGTGATGGAGATCAAAAACGAGATCGATCCGCGCATGACGCGCTATGTGAAGCTCGCGCTGGAACATGCCACCGAAACAAAAGCCGACATCGTTATCATTGAAATGGATACGTATGGCGGTGTGCTTACTGATGCCAAAGATATTGTAGACAACATCATGGCATTTAAGAAACCGGTGTGGGTGTTTATCAATTCGGATGCCGCTTCTGCCGGTGCACTCATCTCCATCGCCTGCGATAGCATCTATATGTCGCCTGCGGCCAGCATTGGAGCGGCAACCGTTGTTGATGGCAATGGTGCAAAGGCACCTGATAAATATCAATCGTATATGCGCTCCATCATGCGTGCCACGGCAGAAGAAAATCACCGCGATCCAAAAATTGCCGAAGGCATGGTGGATGAAGATGTGGTGATCGAGGGCATAAAAAAAGAAGGACAGATCATTACCTTCTCTACTACCGAAGCATTGGAGCACGGCTATTGCGAAGCCAAAGCAGAATCGATCGCAGAAATTCTGAAACGAAATAAAATTGATCACTACCAGCTTGATCTCTTCCAACTCAGCACGACCGACCGCGTTGTGGCATTCTTTCTCAATCCCTTCATCAGCGGGTTGCTGATTCTCGTAATCATTGCCGGTATATATTTTGAAATGCAGGCACCCGGTATAGGTTTTGCCGGAGCAGCCGCACTGGTAGCACTTATACTATATCTTGTTCCTTATTACCTCAATGGTCTTGCCGAGAACTGGGAAATCCTCGCATTCCTCATCGGGCTCGCGCTGATCGGCGCAGAGGTATTTATAATTCCCGGCTTTGGTGTGGCGGGTATCGCAGGCATTGTACTTACCATTGGCTCGCTGGTACTCATCATGATCAACAACAAGGCGTTTGATTTTGAATTTGTACGCATGCACGATGTACTGCTGGCACTGGCTGCAGCCATCGGTGGCATGCTGGGCGGAACTATACTCTTGTTTGCAGGTGGCGCGCGACTTGCCAACACGCGCTTCTATAAACGAGTGGCTCTTACCGATACACAGGATCGCTCGCAAGGCTATACTTCCGGCTTTGCATCCGAATCACTCAAGGGCCGAACAGGAATCGCGCATACGGTACTTCGCCCGAGTGGAAAAGTGATGATCGATAATGAACTTCACGATGCTTATACACGTGGAGAGTATATTGAAAAGGGTGAAGCTATTGAAGTAGTTGACAGCGAAACCACATCTTTACGCGTTAAACGAATATCTGCATGAAAATTTTAGGAATTATACCCGCCCGCTATGCCTCCACACGTTTTCCCGCCAAGCCGTTGGTAGATATTGCGGGCAAGTCGATGATACAGCGGGTATACGAACAAGTGAAGAAAGCTTCCGGTATAGCATCGGTAGTGGTGGCTACTGATCACGCAGAAATATTCGATCACGTTAAAAAATTCGGAGGCGAAGTGTGCATGACAAACGAGAACCATGCCAGTGGCACAGATCGTTGTTATGAAGCACTTTCATTGCAAGCCGACACGTTCGATTATGTCATCAATATACAGGGGGATGAACCTTTCATTCAACCGGCACAAATTGAGTTGCTCGCTTCGAAGCTGAACGGACAGACCGAAATTGCCACGCTCATCAAAGCAATCGATCAGCCTGAACAGTTGTTCAATCCCAACCTGGTAAAAGTGGTAATCAATAAATTGGGCGAAGCACTATATTTCAGTCGCTCCACTATTCCGCACATTCGTAACACACCGGAGCGCGAATGGCTCAGCAAGCATACATTTTATAAGCACATTGGGATGTATGCTTATCGCACCGATATACTGGCACAGCTTACACGCATTTCGGTTTCATCGCTGGAGCGTGCCGAGTCGCTCGAACAATTGCGCTGGCTCGAAAATGGTTTCAGGATTATGGTTGCTGAAACAAAAGCTGAAACGGTAGGCATCGACACTCCGGAAGACCTGAGTCGCGCGCTTACCTTGTTAACAGCGCAACAGCTGTAGGTTGCTATATCACAAGGAATATTATCGGGTAATACCCATGACCTGTCGCAGTGAATTATAGTCGGCATCCGATGCTTTTACAAAACCTTCTGTTCCATAGAGGTCAATCAGCATTTGTTTGCCTTTGGGTTCTTTGGCAAGCTTCACCAGTGCCAGGTATAATTTGCGCGCAGCTTCTTCATCAAAGTTCCTGGAAAACACAATGGGGTCGTTGGGAATAGCATCGGTTTTTACCAACGTGATCACTTTCTGATCAACATCCGGATATTTATCTTTTAAACGAACCCTCGCATCGCGCAAGGTGCCATCGGTGGCTGGCGGAGAATAGAATGCAGCACCGGCATCTACTTTGCCTTCATATACCAGTCGCACAACTTCATCATGCTTCTTGGCAAAAATTTCTTTGGCGGGTTGAACCTTGTTTCGCTCCAATATTTTGCGGGGATATAAGTAACCCGATGTAGAAAGCTCATCGGTATAGGCAATGGTTTTGCCCTGCAGGTCTTTTACCGACTTTATACCAGACGATGCCCGCGTCAGTATTTGTCCATAGTATACCGAGTGGCCAAATCGCACCGTGCGAAGTTTCACCACCGCGCCATGTTTTTTATTGGCCAGTATATAACTCTGGCTGCTCATGATGGCAAACGAAGAACCATTCTCGCCAAAGTAATCTACCATGGCATCGTAAGACGCGGGTATGATCAGCTTGATGGTCATGCCGGTTTCTTTCTCCAGAAATTCTTTGATGAAAGTTCCATTCTTGTTGAGCAGCTCGGTAGAAATGGAAGGCGTCAGATAGAAGTTGATTACGGTTTGCGCCCGGGCAAACAATGTGCAGCAAAATAACAGGGCAGGCAGGAGGGTGGCGTTTTTCATGTGGTGTATAACGGTTGAGGAGTATATATACAAATCTGTATCCGGTAGTTTTCTTATCCGGCGGAATACAATATAGGATTTAATTTGCTATTGGCTACTGATCCAACTGGCACCGCATCGAGCCATGTTTTCCAATCATTCATGCGGTAGCTATTCGTAGGCTCTATCACCCGGATATCTTTATCCATATAAATCATCGTCATTACCTTGCGTGGCCTGGCCGATCGGTTTACGCCAGCCCGGTGATAGGTCCAGCCGGAATGAAAGCTTATCTCGCCTAACTCAAACGGTGTTTCATGGACGGGAAATTGTTTCAAAGCTTCTGCGAGCATGGCTTCGCTTTCATCGCTGATCTCCTTGTCGCGGCCTATTGCTACATGCTGACTCGATTCAGCAAAGGCAAGCGGCCCCATCTCCAAGGGCGTATCCTGCAACGGTATCCACACCGTGATCGTATTATCATTCGACAGCGGCCAGTAGAACTGATCGGCATGCCACGGTGTAATACCTCCGGAAGGTTCTTTATACAAAGCCTGGTCGTGGTATAGCCGAACGCCCTGCACGCCCATAAGCTCTGCAGCAATCCGTGCCAGTCGCTTGCTGAACACAAACTCACGAATGGCATCGTGCTCACGCCACATATTCATTACCTGTAGAAAAGCCTTCTCATACGTAGTGCGCTCTTCCATCGGCTTGGTAAGTGTATTCAGTTGAAATACCCATTCGGTGATGATGTCACCATACCATGTTAACAACAATTTGCTGAACACATCCTTTAATTTTATATAGCCTTTGTCGCGATAAAAGCGCACGGCATCTGCAGACAGCAGATAGGGAGTTTCCAACTCCCGCAGAAATGGGTGACGATCAGTATGCGGGGTCATACGTCTGATTAGTAAATATAACCAGCTGTTTTCAAAGAGCCTATCGCCGGTGTGGCAAACTCCTTTTGGAGTTACCAATAATTTTATTTCATTTCGAAGTAAAATTCACTGAATGCGAATGAAAAATCATTTTCTCGGTCTTTCCGTTGTGTTTGCATGCATCATCGCCCTGGCATCGTGCAGCAAGAAAAAAGAAGCAGAGACTGAAACCACGCGCGATAGTCTGGCCATGCAGTATTCTATCATCAGCACATTGCCTCACAATGCTGAAGCATATACACAGGGATTAACGATTTACCAGAACAAGATCCTCGAAAGCACGGGCCAGAATAATCGCTCCTGGATTGCGGAAGTAAACCCCGGCTCGGGGCAACACGATAAAAAAGTAAACTTGCCCGGCCAGTATTTCGGTGAAGGTATTACGGTAATGAACAACAAAATATACCAGCTCACCTGGCAGAACAAAGTGGGTTTTGTATACGATGCCAAAACCTATAAACAGTTGCGCGAATTTACCTACGATACAGAAGGCTGGGGCATTACAAATGATTCCAAAAATCTGATCATGAGCGATGGCAGCGAAAAGATATACTTTCTTGATACAACAACACTCAAACCCGTAAGAACCATTACCGTGATGGATGGGGGAACGCGCGTGAAAAAACTCAACGAGCTGGAGTATATAAACGGATATATTTTCTCGAATGTATACGAGACGAACTGGATACTGAAGATCGATCCGAACAGCGGCAAGGTTGTAGGCCGGCTTGACTTCTCTCCTATCGGGAATGAGATTCGGGCGATGTATCCCAATGCCGATGTATTGAACGGCATTGCTTATGATGCCAATTCAAAAGCACTTTTAATCACCGGCAAATTGTGGCCGAAAGCATATCTGGTTCGTCTGCAGTAAAAAAAACATTTATATAGCCATGCATCTATATTCAGATAGATGCATTGGCCAGTGCTGAAAGGTTTTTAGATACTTTGATTTGTCGCTTTTCGAGTTCGGTATTGTTGATATCGAAGCGGAGTGTGCTGTTCTCCATCACTACAAAGCTGAAGCCTGCACCTTTCTTGAAAAGTCCTTCGCGTTCGCTAATCACCATTACCGGCTTCCCTTGCGTAACTTTCAATACGTCCTCCAAAGCACCACTGCGACCATCGGCCAGAAATATAATATGAGGTTGGCTGATCTCTGCGAGATTATCTACCTGATTTACTTTTACGATCTGGCCGTTTACATTCTTCCCATTTTGCTTCATCAGTTCGTCAAATATCTTCGACTTGCCGAACACGGTAATGTGTATCTCACCCTTCAACTCCGGCCAGGATGAATACTTGGCAATGTTTATCACAAACAGCGAATATACCTGATAGTTGGTAGTTTGTGCTTTTAAGGATGACGAAGCCAGCACAACGGCAAAGAGTATATAGTATCTGAGGGTCCGCATATCGTTTATCGTGTAAAGTTGATCTGGTAAGACAGTTTTACAATGTATTCGCGGCTTCGCCCGGAAATAGGAGCAAAACCACCGTTATAGGCCTGGGGTATAGCTGGGTGCTCATTGAGTATATCGTATACACCCGTTCCTGCTGTAAGACCCGGCAGTATATTTTTATAGTTCACGAATGCATTGACAATGAGGTATGGATCAAGTGCTGTACTTACTGCGTTGCCATCAGCATCTTTTGTTGTGTAAGCATAACGCTTGCTGGCATAGATAAAGGTTGGATTGAAGGTAAGTTTTGGTGTAAGGTTGAAGTTGGTATTCAACGTGATCTTGTGCGAAGGGAAACCAACATTTTGCTTATCGGTTTGTGGCACATGGTATATATCTACTGTGTTGCCTTTTATAGCCTGGCTGAAAGAATAGGTTACATGGGCGTACCAGCTTTTCTGGCGAACGCTGTATACAAACTCGATGCCTTTGCTTCCGCTCTTGTGGAAATTCTCATACCACTCCTGAAAATCTTCGCCATCACCGGTAGAATTATAAATCATGATATTACGCGTGCTGATGCTGAAAGCATTTACGGCCAGTAGCATCTCCGGTGTAAACTGGTAGCCCAGCTCAACTTCAAACACATCCGACTTCTCCGGTTTTATTTTTCCTCCTAATGCGATGTTAATGTTTTGCAAAGAAGGCGCCCGGAAGGCCTGGCTATAGAGTACTTTGAAGTGGAAGTTCTCAATCTTCTTGGTGAGCGCGAGACGCGGTACAAACGCACCACCGTAACGGTTGTTCTTCTCGTAACGGAACCCGAGGGTAGTATTGGCCAAACGATGCTTGAAAAGAGCTTGCGCATAGAATGCAAAGTTTGAAAGTGTGAGCGATCGCTCTCCTGAAAATGTACTGAGCACCGTGCGATAATCGCCATGATCGCCAAAATATATACCTCCAAAATTCACGTTAGTCTTACGCGACAAACTGTACTGCGCATCCAGCTGCGAATACAGGCGGGTAGCTATAGCCTCGAAGTCGGGAGTATTGGTTTCCTTCGATCCGTACGACCACGGTATCTGACGGTAAAATTTTACCTGCGGTGTGAGCTTCAGTTTGTTGCTGATGTTCCAGTTATAGCGCAGGTCGGTAAAGAGATTTTTGAAGGAGACAAACACCAACGGATCGGATGTTTCAAAGTTTTCGTACATCGCACGGAAGGAAAGGTCTTTATACTTTAACCCTACGTTGATATTCGTAGGATCAGCCTTCGATACTTTGGACAGATTCTGATTAGTATATGTTCCCTGAATATTATCGTTGTGATGTTTCTGATCGCTTACAATACCGGAGCCTTTAAACGCTGAGAAGTCCCACGAAAGCACGTCCGATTTCTGTGCGGCCATTACGCCAAAATTTGTTCGCCCTATAGCATCCGCATGAAAGCCTCCGGTGCCATATACGGTTACGCCATTCAAACTCTCGGCAGCTTTTGTAATGATATTGATCACACCGTATTCGGCTGAACCCCCATATATAGCAGAGCCGGGGCCGCGTATGATCTCGATACGTTCCACAGCATCTACCGGAAAGCGATTACCTACAGCTACTGATTGATATAACAGATCATTGAAGGGTTGGCCGTCCATCATTACCAGCACCTTGCCCTCATTCGCCCAGCTTCCCCGCAAGCCTATACCCATTACAAACTGAAGGTCTTGCATCACATCAAAACCAGGCACCAGGCGTAGCACATCGATGAGATCGCGTGCTCCGCTGTTCTGAATTTCTTCCGAAGTAATTATACTGATAATGCCCGGAGTTTCGCGCGATGAAAGCTTCTGCGTGGATACAGCAACATTTTTGTTGAGTATCTTCTGCAAGTCACTTTCGGCCGTAAATGCATTCAGATTAAGAAGTGAATCAAGATCCTGGGCAGCGAGCGATGTGGAAAATAAAAGAAAAAGGGAAAGCGAGTAGAGGTACCTCCATTGCATACAATTAGGACTGGGTTGTTATAATTCCTGGCCGCTACCTATATATTGAGGCCAAAAATTAAAGTTTATTTACAGGTAGTGATCAGAATACTTATTCTTATCGACTCCCAAAATAATACTATTTTTTTACTTCCAAAACTTCCCCTATATCTACTACAAATAAAAATGGGACCATACCGGCTATACCCGATACGATCCCTTGTATATAGGGTTTTATACTGGATCAGTACAGCATTGGAATCGTTCTTCCTTTCGGATACTTCACTTCAAATTTATACACCACTTTCTTTGCCTGGTTGGGTTGCAGATTCATTTCCCACACAAGTTTGCCGGTAGTACTGTTTACGTTCGCTCCTCCTGCATCCGTTGTAGTCACCTCAATCTGGCTGTTCTGCGAAACCGGAATCTGATCTTCTACGATGATCTTAACGGGTTCTGCTTTTGTATTACGAACGGATATTTCGTAAGCGTAACTGTCGCGCTGGTTGGAGCCAATCGCTTTGCGCGAGCTAAAATCTTTCAGTTTCTCACGTTTCACCACAATGCGCTTGTCGCGGCCGAGGGAAACCGACAGTGTATCTTTTATACTGCTGGGATCGATGAATGTTTTGGCTACAAACGTTCCTTCGAAGAATACGTTGGCTTCGCCCGGTAACAAACTAAATTCTTCCCAACCGGTAACGCGCGCCATCAGAAAGGCATCAGCATCCAGTTTGGGTGCTACCGAATATTCATAGTCCGATTTCAGCTCGTGATTTTTAATATCCACAACGGTAGGTTTACTGGACGAAGCTACCGTGTAAGGCAATGCTATATCAAATACAGTATTCAGTGTTGTTTGCAGTGTGTTTACAAAATCGGCAGTAGTCCCTGCAGAAGCAGCATCCATGGCTACTTCTTCTTCCATCTTCTCCATGGCAGCGGCAGGAGCGGCTGAGCGCGCATCCTTATATTTCATTGGTTGGTAGCTATATTTGGGTTCCGGGCGTTCCCAATCCAGATACCAGGTATATAGTTCAGGTTTCAATCCTCCGAGGTTGGGGTTGGCGGTGGAGAGTTTCAGTTTTACACTCTTCCAATCCTCGCCTGTACTTTGGTATACATTGGCTTTATAACGCAACTGCACCGGACTCTTTGTATCAACAGCGCGCAAATCATATACCGGCTGCCAGCCTGCATTGGCTACCACATAACGTACATCCAATGCTACTGTAGCGGGTGCATCTGCAGAAACACTTACCACTATCTCGCTGGTGTTGCGTGCATACAGTTCGTTCTGCTCATTGATCTGACGCTGAAGTTTAACAATACGTTCATTAATCTTCCTGATCTTGTCGCCCTGTTTGAGATTAGACACTGCTATCTCTCCCAGGCGTTGACGATAAAAATCTGCCATACCTTTTAGTTCGGCAACAGTCAGGTTTTGGTTTGCACCACCGATCTTCTGATTGCTCAGCAGCATTTGTTCTTCTTTATTGAGGATTTCTTTTTGAGCCTGCTCTAATGTTGCCTGGCGCTGCAAATATTCCAGTGAATCTTTTAATGAACGCAACATCTTCGGAACGTTCAGCTCATTAAGATAATTCTGCTGATGGGCTATACCGAGAATGATAAAATTACCTTTACCGGCTACTTGTATACTTTGTGCATCGAGCGAGGATGGCAGTCCCGTTACAATAAGATCGGTCTTCCCCGCTTCCACGTGTGTCCGTGCTTCCCGCTCTACTTGTGCTTTATTCAGAAATACTGTTACATTATCGATCTTCGATTCTACGTTCTTCTGTTGCTGCGCGGCAAGCGGATAGCTCAACAGCAACACGAACCCTAACATGGCTTTATTCATATATGGTTTGATTTTTTAGCAAGATGCAGGTCTGGAAAGTTTTCCATACAAAAAATCAAAAAAATCTGGCAACACGCAATCCGAACGATTCAACACAGATAAATTAATAAGAAATCGTTATCTTTTCTAAGGCATACAAGCCCGCATACTCACCCCTTGGCGTATCCATTAAATAGTTGATGAAATGGTAAAAAAATCAGGGCAGCCGTTCAAAATTGCCATTGTTTATGCTCTGCTGGGGTTGGGCTGGATCTATATTAGCACAGTTGTATTAAACTCTTATTTTGATAAAGAATCCGAAAGACATATCAACACGATACAGGCATGGCTCCGGTTAGCGTTCATCACCGTTTCAGCAGTTGTATTATATATATTTATCAACCGGCTTTACAAAGCGTTGCAACAACGCGCCACAGAGTATGGAAAACTCTTTCAAAAAAATCCTAACCCCATGTGGGTATACGATCTTGATACCTTGTCATTTCTCGCAGTAAATGAAGCCGCTGTTCGCGAATACGGATATAGTGAAAAAGAATTTCTGTCAAAGACTATCAAAGATATACGGCCATCGGAGGATATACCCAAGCTGCAACAGGCGGTGCGAAATATACCGCAGGGCATTTACTCATCGGGTATCTGGAGGCATCTTCGTAAAAATGGAGAATTAATATGGGTGGAGATTACGTCTTACGCTATGGATTGGGAAGGCAAACGGGCAGAGCTGATTTTATCGCACAATGTAACAGAAAGGGTAAAATTTGAACAAAGTCTCCACGAACTTAACATGACGTTGGAAGAGAAGATCAGAGAACGCACCCATCAACTGGATGATACCAACCATGAACTTACGACCATGAACGAAGAGCTGGTTACTACCAATGAGGAATTACTTTCTACAAATGATCAGCTCTCGGCCGCACAGGAAAAGATACAGGAACAGGCAGAAGAACTGGTACGTCAAAGCCAGCAAAAGCTTAACAGCATTTTGAGCACGCTGAAAGATATGGTGTGGTCTGCACACTTCAATGGGAAAGGTGAAGACGTTACAATCGACTTTGTAAACAACGCTGCCGAAGAAATCTATGGTTACTCTCCACAAGAATTTTATGAAAATGACAACCTGCTGCGAGACACCATGGTTGTAGGTGATGAACAAACTGTTATTTCCAATATGCACACTCAGTTAATGAGCAATCATTATCTGGAAATCGAGCACCGGATACTTACCAAGCAACGCAAGCATAAATGGGTTATCAGCCGCATCTGGTTAACAAAAGATTATACCGGTTCACCCATACGCCTCGATGGCATCATTACCGACATAACCCAACGGAAATTTGCCGAGCACGAACTCATCACACAAAAAGAAACACTCCAGCGACTGATCGATAGTTTACCGCTTATTATTATACTGTTCGCTCCGGATGGACTGGTAAAATTTACCAATGGCTTTTGGGAGAACACGCTGCACGAGGCAACCCACGAACTATCGGAGGGAGATGTACTGAGAGATATATTTCCGGATGATGCCGTACGCAAAGACGCTGCTGACTTTATGCAAACCGGTAAAGGACATTGGCAGGATTTCAAGACCATGACAAAAGAAGGTCACCTCATCGATATCAGTTGGTGCAGCATACGACTATCCGATAATTCATTGATCTGTATCGGGCAAGACATTAGTCAGCGTAAAAAGCAGGAAGAAGAAAAGAGTAAACTTCTTCAGCAACTGGTTAATCACAATAACGATTTACTTCAATTCTCTTTTATTGCTTCACATAATCTTCGCGGCCCTGTTGCTACGATACTGGGTCTGGCACAGCTGATAAACTTACATCCTACTACTAACCAGGAACTTGGGTTATTGCTACAGCATCTCTTCTCATCGGTAAGCAAATTGAATGATGTAATACACGATCTCACCAAAATACTGGAAATACGCAGCGATCATTATCAATTAAAGGAGTGGGTAAATATACAAGACATCTTTCAGTCCATTCGCGATGCTTTGTCATTACAGATCATCAACAATAACGTAACGATCCGGGCAGACTTCACACCGATACTAAGTTTCTTTTCCATCAAAAGTTACTTTCATAGTATCCTTTATAATCTTATTTCGAATGCCATCAAGTACCGTGCTGTCGATCGGCCTTGCATTATTGAAATACAGAGTTTCAAAACGAATACGCATGCAGGTTTCGAAATACGTGATAATGGTATGGGTATAGATCTTGAACAATTCGGTCATAAGCTCTTCACGCTATACCAACGCTTTCATCTCGATGTAGAAGGAAAGGGCCTTGGGCTATATTTGGTCCGCACACAGGTACATGCGTTGAACGGCACCATTGATGTAGCCAGCAAGCCTGGCGAAGGAACAACCTTTACAGTGAGCTTTCCTGCCATTACAAACATGCCTGCATAATGCGTTATTATTCTCACGTGAAGAAGCCTATATTTGCCGAGCTGAATTTCTATGGATAAGATTTTTTCACTGGCATCTTTGCAGGCATTTACACATGCTATCTTCAAACACATTGGCTGCTCAGAAAAAGAAGCAACACTGGCAACAGAAGTATTGCTGCATGCCGATTTACGTGGTATTGATTCGCATGGTATAGCACGACTCTCCGGATATGTTCGACTGTGGGAAGCGAAGCGCGTAAATGCCCAACCTGATGTTCGCATCGTACACGAATCGCCCAGTACAGCGGTTGTCGATGGGGGCAGTGGTTTGGGATTGGTAGTGGCACCGAAAGCAATGTCTATTGCTATCGAAAAAGCAAAGACCGCAGGCACCGGTTGGGTATCAGTAAGAAACTCCAATCACTTTGGTATAGCCGGCCATCATGCTATGATGGCGCTCGAACACGATATGATTGGCATCGCCATGACGAATGCGAGTCCATTGGTAGCCCCTACATTTTCAGTAGAACGGTTATTGGGCACAAACCCCATTGCTATTGCTATACCAGCCGACAAACAACCTCCTTTTATAGCAGACTTTGCTACTACAACCGCTGCGAACGGCAAGCTTGAAATATTACAGCGCAAAAATCAGAATGCCCCGGTTGGTTGGGTACAAACTAAAGATGGTAAGCCTTCTACCGATCCAAATGAAACCAAAAGTGGCGGAGCATTAATTCCGCTGGGAAGCGATCGTGAACATGGAAGTCATAAAGGATATTGCCTCGGGGCGTGGGTAGATATATTCTCTGCCGTTCTATCGGGTGCCAATTATGGGCCGTGGGTTCCGCCATTCGTAGCGTTTCTCAGTCCTCCGAGTGATCCGGTGGGCGAAGGCATCGGCCATTTCTTTGGGGCCATGCGCATCGATGCATTTCGTTCTGCCGGTGAATTTAAAGAGCACATGGATAACTGGATAAACCGCTTCCGCAGTGCCAAGCCTGTTGAAGGTCAAGAACGTGTGCTTATACCCGGAGATCCGGAAAGAGAAACACATGCTTTACGCCTGAAAGAAGGTATACCTTTAAATCCTAAAGTAGTAGAAGATTTAGAACAACTTGGAGCAAAGCTTGGTATAGCGTTCTAGAATCCGGCTGTTACTCCCACTCTCAACACCAATGGACTGTTGTAAGGAGTAACTTCACCATAGTTAGCAGCCCTATAGCTGAAGTTATACATCGCTACAGCATAGAAGCCTGCATGCCTGCCGATCGGCTGAAAGAAACCACCACCGGCAAGAAAACTATTATAGGTCTTGCGAATGCTTTCACTGGTCGTGATCGGATATTCGTAATTCAGGTATTCATACTCTGCCTGCAGAAATATAGGTGCATATATACTATAGCGCACAAATGGGCTAATGCCATAGTCGTTCGTAGAGAACTTGGGCGTAAACTGTTTATACTTGGTGTACCGATATTGCACTTGTACACCCGCTGCCAGCTTCGGAGTGATTTTATAGCCAACTAACGGTGATACTGAAACAAAGTCATAGTAATTGGAAAAGCTAAGGCCGAATCCACCACCTGTAAACAGTCGTTCGCGCAGTGTTGGCTTGTCACTCATCTCTTCTTCGCCCCATTGTGCCATAGCGAATGTGCACACTGACATGGCGAGCAAGGTTATCAAAGTCTTTTTCATATATCTAGTCGTGAAGACGTTTAATCCAAGACAGTTAACATGACCTTATCCCCTATCGCAAGACTATAGTTGCGGTAATTATTCTTCCTGCACGATGAAAATATCTTCAGATTCTTTTTTCATCAGATATTTTTCACGGGCAAACTTTTCAATAGACTCACGATCTCCAAAGAGCTCATCCCGGTCTTTCTCCACCTCCTTGATTTTCTCATCGTAATACTCCTTTTCATTTTCAAGCGAGCGTAATTTGGATCGTAGCTGGAACCGTGCAATCAGATTATTGGGATCCAGCAGCAACATCCAAAGAAAAAATACAAGGGCCGTTAGTATATAAAAATTACGAAACGGCTTTGGCAGTTTCTGAAGCATATAGAAGTTTAAAAAGTGATACTAAGATAGGAAAAAAAGTTATTCATTAATCTTTCTCCTATATCCTGGTGTGTGTATAGCGCATGTTCATCTCTTTGTGAAACGAAAAAAGCCGAAGCGTGTTGCTCCGGCCTTCCTGTACTTGCCTGTTCGCAGATTAGAATTTCTTACCAGGAAAGTATGCTACCTCACCAAGTTCTTCTTCAATGCGGATCAGTTGATTGTATTTCGCCATCCGGTCTGAACGTGAAGCCGAACCAGTTTTAATCTGGCCAGTGTTCAACGCCACCGCGAGATCAGCAATCGTGCTATCTTCAGTTTCACCTGAGCGGTGAGACATTACGCTCTTGTAAGCATTACGCTTCGCAAGATTTACGGCTGCGATTGTTTCAGTAAGTGAACCGATCTGGTTTACTTTTACCAGGATTGAGTTGGCAACACCTTTGTCGATACCGTCTTGCAGACGAGTAACGTTTGTTACAAACAAGTCGTCACCAACAAGTTGTACCTTCTTACCGATCTTGTCGGTAAGGCCTTTCCAACCTGTCCAGTCATCTTCTGCCATACCGTCTTCGATAGAGATAATCGGATACTTGGCAGCCCATGATGCCCAATAGTCAACCATTTCAGCAGAGCTTAATTTTTTACCATCGGATTTTTTAAATGTATAGGTGTTGGTGGCAGCATCGAAGAATTCAGAGCTGGCTGCATCCATAGCTATAAATATATCTTCACCTGGCTTGAAGCCTGCTTTTTCAATCGCTCTCAACACAACTTCAATCGCCTCTTCGTTCGACTTGATGTTAGGAGCAAAACCACCTTCATCACCTACGTTTGTAGACAAACCCTGATCGTGAAGAACTTTTTTCAGTGTATGGAATACTTCTGTCCCCATGCGCAATGCTTCAGAAAATGTATCAGCCTTTACTGGCATTACCATAAATTCCTGGAAGTCTATTGAGTTATCAGCATGGCTACCACCGTTCAGGATGTTCATCATCGGCACGGGCAGTGTATTGGCACTTACACCACCAATGTAGCGGTATAGCGGTATACCAGCTTCAGCAGCAGCAGCTTTAGCAATGGCCAGTGAAGTACCGAGAATAGCATTTGCTCCAAGGTTTCCTTTATTTGCTGTACCATCAAGCTCGAGCATGATCTTATCCAGCAGATTCTGATCGAACACATCAAACCCTACAATTTCAGATGCAATCTTGGTGTTCACATTTTCAACAGCCTTCAATACACCTTTACCAACATATACTTTCTTATCGCCATCACGAAGTTCAACTGCCTCATGACTCCCGGTAGAGGCACCGGATGGAACCGCAGCACGGCCAAATGCGCCAGATTCTGTTACAACATCAACTTCAACGGTAGGATTACCGCGGCTGTCAAGAATCTGCCGGGCATGAATGCTTTCAATTAAGCTCATAGTAATTTAAGATTTATTGGATTGTAGAATTTAGTCTAGTTTTATTCAGCACGCTCACGTTTACTTCTTCGCGTCTTCTTTGATCATGGCAACAAAATCATCGAAGAGGTAACGTGAATCATGAGGACCGGGTGAAGCCTCCGGGTGATATTGAACCGAGAAAGCTTTCTTATCTTTTCTGCGAATACCCATGATTGTGTTATCATTCAAATGCACGTGCGTTACTTCTACATTTGGATTTTTCTCAATGTCTTTTTCACTCACCGCGAAACCATGATTCTGAGAGGTCATTTCACCTTTACCCGTAATGAGGTTCTTTACCGGGTGATTCAACCCACGGTGACCGTGGTGCATTTTATAAGTCGATACACCCGAAGCAAGTGCCAGCAACTGGTGCCCTAAGCAGATGCCAAATACAGGCTTATCTGAGTCAAGTGTTTTGGTTACCGTCTTGATAGCATAATCCATTACCGAAGGATCGCCAGGGCCATTTGAGATAAAGTACCCGTCTGGCTTCCATGCTGCCATCTCATCAAATGAAGTCTTCGCAGGGAATACTTTGCAATAGCAACCTCTTGAAGCGAGGTTTTCTACTATGCTTTTCTTGATACCTAAATCCAGCACTGCTACCTTTATAGGAGCATCTTTATCTCCTACAAAGTATGCTTCTTTGGTCGTTACGATCGAAGACAACTCAAGACCATCCATAGACGGAACCTTTTTAATTTCCTGCATGAGCTTCTCAGGAGCAAGCTCTGACGAAATGATAGCGTTCATGGTTCCTTTGCTTCGCAGATAGCGCACCAGCATGCGCGTGTCCACATCTGCAATCCCCACAATCCCTTTCTTCTCAAGATAACCTTGCAGGCTTTCCTTTGCCGATTTACGGCTGAATTCTTTTGCAAAGTCATTCACCACCAAACCGGCAATTTGAGCGCCTACCGATTCTTGCTCCTCATCCCTGGCACCGTAATTTCCGATATGCGAAGTGGTATTAACGATGATCTGACCGTAATATGAAGGATCGGTATAGATCTCCTGGTATCCGGTCATACCGGTGTTGAAACAAATCTCTCCACCAGATGTCCCGATTTTTCCGATGGCTGTACCCTCCACCAGGAGGCCGTCTTCAAGAAGTAAATAAGCTTTTTTCTGCATTGCGGTGACAAAAATACATTAGAAATTCATGATTAAAACAGAAAGTTGCGCAAGTTCCCCTGACTGCATACTTCTCTTTCTCCAGGAAATTGCGGGCAAAAAAAAAGGATTGAACTTTCGCTCAATCCTTTTCTTGTATATGAGATTCTCAAACACTACTCTTCGCTTTTTTTAGAAGTCTTTCTGGCCTTCTTTTCTTTTACTTCTGCTACGGGAGCTTCTGAAGTTTCTATTGCTGCTGTAGTTTCAGCACCTTCTTTTTTACCTCCCCTGCGACTTCTGCGAGTCTTAGCTTTCTTCGCAGCACCATCTTTAGTGTAGAGGGTATTGAAATCTACGAGTTCGATGAGGCACATTTCTGCGTTATCACCAACACGAGTATCAGCAAGCTTAATAATGCGTGTATAACCACCTGGACGTTCAGCAATTTTACCAGCTACTTCTCCGAACAAAGTCTTTACAGATTCTTTGTTCTGAAGGTACGAGAACACCGTTCTTCTTGAATGTGTTGTGTCATCCTTAGCCTTGGTGATCAGCGGCTCTACATATTTTCTAAGCGCTTTAGCCTTAGCTACAGTCGTAGTGATCCGCTTGTTAAGGATCAACGATGAAGCCATATTTGAAAGCAAGGCTTCGCGGTGCGCTGTTTTCCTTCCTAAATGATTGACTTTCTTACCGTGTCTCATGATATATTAATCCTCATCTAATTTATACTTGCTGAGATCCATACCAAAGGTAAGGTTCTTTTCAGCTACAAGTTGTTCCAATTCTGCCAGTGACTTCTTACCGAAGTTTCTGAATTTCATCATGTCAGAAATCTCAAGCTCAACCAAGTCACCAAGTGTCTTCACATCAGCTGCTTTCAAGCAGTTGTAAGCGCGTACCGACAAATCGAGATCATGCAGCGGAGTCTTCAACAGTTTACGCATATGAAGCATCTCTTCATCTACCTGCTCTACCTCAGCATCTTTGCCAGTCTCAAGTTCCATTGACTTATCTGAGAACAATGCGAAGTGCTTAATTAGAATATAAGCAGCTCCTTCTAGTGCCTTTTCAGGGTGGATAGAACCATCTGTTTCGATATCAACCACGAGTTTTTCGTAGTCAGTCTTCTGCTCCACACGGGTATTCTCAACGCTATACTTCACGTTTTTAATAGGCGTAAAGATTGCATCGATCGGAATGAACCCGAAAACCTGTTCCGCAGGCTTATTTTCCTCCGCAGGAAGATAACCTCTTCCTTTTTCTATCGTCAATTCGATTTCGAAATGTGCAGACTCATCCAGATTGCAGATCACATGTTCCGGATTCAGAATTTCAAAAGCAGAAGTAAACTTTGCTACATCGCCAGCTTTGAACTGCTTTTGTTTCTTAATATTAACAGTGATCTTATTATCGAAGTTATCAGATACCTTTCTAAAGCGAACCATTTTCAGGTTCAGAATAATCTCCGCTACATCTTCTACTACACCTTCGATTGTTGAAAACTCATGCAATACGCCCGGTATCTTGATACCAGTGATGGCATAACCTTCCAGAGAGGACAACAAAATTCTTCTCAGCGCATTGCCAATCGTAACTCCATATCCTTTTTCCAGAGGCTTGAATGTAAAGAGTCCGTGAAAATCATCAGACTTTTCCATTACAACCTTCTCTGGCATTTGAAATGCTAATATTGACATAGTCTTAGTTGGATTAACTGTTAAAATTACTTCGAGTACAATTCAACGATCAACTGTTCGTTGATATTTTCCGGGATATCTTCACGTGGAGGTAAGTTAATGATCTTTCCCACGAATTCACTGTTATCCCACTCTAACCAGTTATATTTTTTAGCACCTTGAATTGACAGGCTGTTTGTTACTACTTCCAAAGACTTGGAACGCTCACGAACACCTACCAGATCGCCCGGCTTCAAAGAGAATGATGGTACATTTACTACTTCGCCATTTACAAGGATGTGTTTATGAAGCACAAGCTGGCGTGCAGCTCTTCTTGTAGGTGCGATGCCCAGGCGGTAAACCGTGTTGTCCAGACGTGACTCCAACAACTGAAGTAATACTTCACCCGTAACGCCTTTCTTGCGGGTTGCTACATCGAACAATTTAGCGAATTGTCTCTCCAGCAAACCGTAGATATACTTAGCTTTCTGCTTCTCAGCAAGCTGCGTAGCATATTCTGATTGCTTACGCTTCTTACCACGACCATGCTGACCAGGAGCATAGTTCTTCTTTTGCAGAGCCTTGTTATCACCTAAGATAGGCTCATTGTATCGTCTTGATATTCTAACCTTTGGGCCTGTATATCGTGCCATTCTATTTAGATTTTAACTTTAGAATTTTCAGCTCAGGATATCCTGAGCCTTCAATCCATTATCGCTTTATTATACTCTTCTTTTCTTTGGAGGACGGCAACCGTTGTGCGGAAGCGGCGTAACATCGCGGATCGCAGTGATCTCAATACCGGAGTTCTGGATCGTACGAATCGCCGACTCACGACCAGCCCCAGGACCTTTTACAAAAACTTCTACTTTGCGCAAGCCAAGTTCGAAAGCTTTGGTAGCACAGTCCTGAGCAGCTGTTTGCGCTGCATAAGGAGTGTTCTTCTTTGATCCCTTAAAGCCCATTTTACCAGCAGACGCCCAGGAAATGACCTGACCAGTTGAGTTGGTAACAGAGATGATGATGTTGTTAAAAGTAGCCCGGATATGTACCTGGCCCACAGCCTCAACATTCACTACTCTCTTTTTTGCTTTATCTTTTCTCTTTTCAGCAGTTGCCATTATTGAAAAGTTTATCTATTAACCTTTAGTTGCTTTCTTCTTATTCGCTACTGTCTTACGCTTACCCTTACGAGTACGTGCGTTATTCTTCGTAGTTTGACCACGAACAGGCAGACCTTTACGGTGACGAAGACCGCGATAGCATCCGATATCCATAAGGCGCTTAATGCTAAGCTGAATCTCAGATTTTAATACACCTTCGATTCTGTATTTTTCGGCGATGATTGCGCGAACCGCATTGGATTCATCATCATTCCATTCCTTAACCTTCTTATCCCAGTCAATGCCGGCTTCAGTAAGGATATTTTGGGCTGACCTGCGGCCAATACCAAAAATGTAAGTAAGGCTGATTTCGCCTCGCTTGTTATCAGGAATATCTACACCTGCTATACGTGCCATAGTCTATTACCCTTGTCTTTGTTTATACCTCGGATTCTTTTTGTTAATCACATACAGTTTGCCCTTGCGTCTGATGATCTTACAGTCAGCGCTACGCTTTTTTATGGATGCTTTAACTTTCATGTCGTTATCTACTTACTTGTATCTGAATACAATTCTTCCTTTTGTTAAATCATAAGGCGACATTTCCAAACGTACTTTGTCTCCTGGTAAAATCCGGATATAGTGCATTCGCATTTTTCCGGAAATATGGGCCAATACCTCGTGGCCGTTTTCGAGCTGTACCCGAAACATTGCATTCGACAATGCTTCGCTTATAGTACCATCTTGTTCAATTGACTTTTGTTTCGCCACTTATACGTATAATTTTCTTCTATATACTTGTGCGTTGTCAATATCTCCGTCCTATCTTCATGCACGGCTATTGTGTGTTCGAAGTGCGCCGAAGGTTTCCTGTCCGAAGTTCGGATGGTCCAACCATCTCGCTCCTGCACAACATTCTTTGTTCCCTGGTTAATCATGGGCTCTATTGCGAACACCATTCCCGGCACAATCTTTACTCCTTTACCGCGTTTGCCATAGTTTGGAACTTCAGGATCTTCGTGAAGTTTCTTGCCAACTCCATGACCAACCAGTTCCCTAACTACACCATATCCAAAGCTTTCTACATAACTTTGAATGGCATACGCTACGTCACCAATCCTGTTTCCTGCCTTTGCCTGCTCGATACCTCTATAAAGAGAATCGTATGTGCGTTCCAGCAATAACAAGGTTTGAGCACCTACCGCCTCCAATGGATATGTGTAAGCCGAATCACTGTGATAACCCTTATAATATACTCCACAATCTACGGAGATAATATCGGTTTCTCTCAGTTCATACGTACCCGGAAATCCATGAACCACTACATCATTTACTGAGATGCAGAGGGATGCAGGAAACCCGTTATAATTTTTAAACGAGGGAACCCCACCATTATCCCGAATGTACTCTTCGGCAACCTTGTCCAACGTTAGAGTTCTTATACCCGGCTTTATCAGCTTGGCTACTTCTCCGTGAGCCTTCCCAAGTATCTGGGCTCCTTCACGAATAATTATCAGTTCCTCTTCCGTCTTTAATTGGACCATTTAGTTTTAGGCCGCAGCAAATTGAGAACGTCCTTTCACTCTACCCGACTTCATCATACCTTCATAGTGTCTCATTAGCAGGTAACTTTCAATCTGTTGAAGTGTATCGAGTACAACCCCTACAAGAATCAACAATGAAGTACCGCCATAGAACTGTGCGAAGTTCTGACCTACACCTGCCTTTACTGCGAATGCTGGAAGCACCGCTATTGCAGCCAGGAATAAAGCGCCAGGTAACGTGATCCGTGATAACACGGTATCTATAAAATCAGCAGTTTGTTTACCAGGTTTCACACCTGGAACAAAACCACCGTTTCTTTTCAAATTATCAGCAATGTCATTTGAGTTAATCGTGATCGCCGTATAGAAAAACGTAAAGATCAGGATCATGCTCGCAAACAACACACTGTACTGCCATGAATATGGATCAGAGAAAGTAGATCCTATGTACGCACCAAGATCGCTGTCATTCCAAATTCCAGCTAGCAACGCAGGTATGAACATCAATGCCTGAGCAAAAATGATAGGCATAACACCCGCAGAATTAAGCTTCAATGGAATAAAGTCACGCTTTCCACCATATAACTTGTTGCCAATCACTTGCTTAGCGTATTGAATCGGAATTCTACGTGTTGCTTGTGTCAATGCTATTACAGCCACCACTATTCCAAACAACGCAAATATTTCAATAATGAAGATGATCGCTTTACCCGGGAACTTGTCCGCTACTTCAGAGAAGATTGCAAGCGGTAATCTTGATACTATACCAATCATTATCAGCATAGATATACCATTACCGATACCTTTGTCCGTAATACGCTCACCCAACCACATGCAGAACATTGTTCCTGAAATAATCAGAGCAAGTGAAGTAACATAGAACATAGTACCAGGAGTTGTTATAACCGCAGGGTCAATTGTGCCCTTCAGATAACTATATCCCTGGAATACTGTAATAACAATCGTCAATACACGGGTAAGTTGATTCAATCTCTTACGACCAGACTCTCCTTCCTTCTGCAGTTTCTGAAAATACGGTACAGCAAAAGTCAAAAGCTGTACAATAATCGAAGCTGAAATGTAGGGCATAATTCCCAACGCAAAAATGGATGCGTTGTTGAATGCACCTCCCAGAAATGTATTGAGGTATCCAAGGATTCCACTTGTGTTTCGGCTAGGATCCAACAAGTTTGGATCGATACCAGGCAATACAATAAAAGACCCAAGTCTGAAGATAATCAGGAATCCGATAGTGTTCAGAATCCTGACTCTTAGGTCTTCAATTGAAAAGATGTTCTTTATGGTCTGAAAGAATCGCTTCATTACTTAACCGTTGTGGCTGTTCCACCTACTTTTTCAATTGCTTGTGTAGCAGATGCTGAGAACGCATGTGCCTCAACATTTACTTTGGCTTTCAACTCGCCTCTTCCTAATACCTTTACTTTATCATTCTTACCAACCACACCATTCTCTACCAATACCTGTAAAGTAAGTGCATTAGCTTTTATTTTCTCGGCAAGACCTTCGATTACATCGAGGTTGACTGCTTTGAAATATTCCTTATTATTATTCTTGAAACCGAATTTAGGAACGCGGCGCTGAAGTGGCATCTGTCCACCTTCAAAACCAGCTTTCTTTGCATATCCGGATCTTGATTGTGCTCCCTTGTGACCACGGCCTGCCGTGCTACCACCTGATCCCTGACCACGGCCAAGTCTCTTGTTTGTCTTTGTAGAACCTTCAGCAGGTTTGAGTGTGTGCAACTTCATCTTACAATTCTTTTACGGTAATCAAATGATTCACTTTAGCAATCATACCGGCAATTTGAGGAGTTAACTCTACCTCTACCGTTTTATTGATTCTACCAAGACCTAACGCCTTTATAGTACGTTGTTGAGTCTCAGGTCTTTTAATGATACTTCTAGTCTGAATGATCTGTACTTTTCCCATGTCGCTTAACCGTTAAACACTTTCGACAATGAAACTCCTCTGTTTTTGGCAACAGTATACGCATCACGCATGCTGGTAAGGGCCTTGAAAGTAGCTTTTACCACGTTGTGCGGATTGGATGATCCTTTTGACTTTGCCAATACGTTATGCACACCAGCACTTTCCAATACCGCGCGCATCGCACCACCTGCTATAACACCTGTACCAGGTGACGCTGGCTTCAGCAGAACATATCCGCCACCGAATTTGCCCAGTGATTCATGCGGAACTGTGCCTTTAATAATTGGCACTTTCACCAAGTGCTTCTTAGCATCGTCTATACCTTTTGTAATGGCATCTGTTACTTCATTGGCTTTACCAAGTCCATAACCTACTACTCCATTGCCATCACCTACTACAACGATCGCTGCGAAGCTGAATCTGCGACCACCTTTTACCACTTTTGCAACACGCTCAATGGCTACTACGCGCTCTTTCAGATCGATCTCGCTGGCTTTAACTGTGCTGATATTGCTTACTGACATATTTCAGTTCTTAGAATTTTAATCCACCTTCTCTGGCACCCTCTGCCAAAGCTTTAATATTTCCATGATACAGGTACCCGTTACGATCAAATACGATTGACTGTACTCCTGTAGCGATAGCCTTTTCAGCGATCTTCTTGCCTACATTCTTAGAGCTCTCAACATTAAGGCTTGTCTTCTCGCCCAATTCTGAGGTAGAAGCTGAAGCCACTGTAACTCCTTTTGAGTCATCAATAATCTGAACATACAAACCACGATTACTTCTGAATACAGATAATCTTGGTCTATCTGAAGTACCACTGATCTTCTTACGAACACCAGCTTTTATTCTTGTGCGTCTTTCTTGATTCTTGCCTGCCATAGCTTTATCGTCTCTATGATGCGATTTTTATCTTAATTACTTAGCAGCAGCTTTACCAGCTTTTCTGCGAACAAACTCACCAGTGAAGCGAATACCTTTCCCTTTGTACGGCTCAACTTTACGAAGTGACTTAATTTTAGCGGCAACCTGTCCAATTAGTTGCTTATCAATACCTTCCAGAATGATAGTAGGGTTTTGACCTTTTTCCTGTATAGCTTGTACCTTAATTTCTGAAGGAACAGCAAGGAAAACGTTGTGAGAATATCCCAAGCTGAGCTCAAGCACATTAGATTGTGCTGTTGCTTTATAACCTACACCCACTAACTCAAGCTGATGCTTATATCCTTTTGATACACCTTCTACCATGTTGGCAATCAAGGCTCGGTATAATCCGTGCATTGATTTATGGCGCTTCTGTTCAGTAGGACGGGTAACAGATATTTCTCCGTTCTCTTGTTTTATTGTAAAATCAGGGTCGATCGCCTGATGTAATTCACCTTTAGGTCCTTTAACGCTTACTTTGTGATTAGCAAAGTTGAACGTAACACCTGCAGGAATTGAAACTGGTTTATTACCTATACGTGACATTGCTTCTCTTTATTAATAAACGTAGCACAATACTTCACCACCAACATTCAGCGTACGAGCTTCTTTGTCAGTTATCACTCCTTTCGAAGTCGAAAGGATGGCAACACCTAAGCCGTTCATAACACGTGGCAGAGAACTTGTATTAACATACGTTCTCAAACCTGGCGTGCTGATACGCTCAAGTTTTGTAATTGCTGATTGCTTTGTTTCAGGATTGTATTTAAGTGCAATCTTGATGTTTCCTTGCCTGTCAGCAACATCCTCAAATTTGTAATTAAGGATATAACCCTTATCAAAAAGAACCTTTGTGATTTCCTTCTTGAGGTTGGATGCAGGGATTTCCACTACGCGGTGATTCGCCTTTATGGCATTGCGCAACCGGGTTAAGTAATCTGCTATCGGATCAGTCATTTTATTCGTCCTTTTATATTAAAAAGCAAGCCCGCGTTTTTTAAACCGGGCTGCAAAGATATATAACAATTTATATTATCCAAAACTGTCATCTGGTTTCATCCCAATCTTCTCAGGAGACCTTGATACTCAGCACCGTATGTTTAGTATTTAATCTCGGACGTTGGGCTATTTCAATCGCCTGAGAAGTGTGGCCGTGAAGAAACGTGTGTGAACGATGGTATTAAATTACCAGCTTGCTTTTGTCAGTCCAGGAATTTTGCCTGCTGAAGCCATTTCGCGGAAGACGTTACGACAAACACCGAACTTGCCAATGTATCCTTTCGGACGGCCAGTGAGTTTGCAACGATTCTTCAAACGAACTGGTGATGCATTGCGTGGCAATTTATCCAACGCTACATAGTCACCAGCTTCTTTCAGAGCTTTACGCTTTGCTGCATACGTTGCAACGAGCTTCTCTCTCTTTGTTTGTCTTGCTATTACTGATAATTTAGCCATGCTTGTAATTAGTTTTTGTTAGCAAAGGGCATTCCGAACGCCTTCAGAAGCTCAAAGCTTTCTTCATCTGTCTGAGCAGTGGTAACGAACGTGATGTCCATACCGCTGATCTTCGTTACCTTATCAATTGATATCTCCGGGAAGATAATCTGTTCCTTAACACCAAGTGTATAGTTACCACGACCATCAAATCCTTTATTGTTAACACCTTTGAAATCGCGTACACGAGGCAACGCGATGCTCATCAGTCTGTCAAGGAATTCATACATTTTATCACCACGTAGTGTTACACGAACACCGATTGGCATATTCTCCCTCAACTTGAAGTTAGAGATTGCTTTCTTGGATTTTGTAGAAACTGCCTTTTGACCAGTGATATTGGTAATCTCTTCGATTGCCACATCAATCAGCTTCTTATCCGTCACCGCTACACCCATACCTTTATTGATACAGATCTTCTCGATACGAGGAACCTGCATGATGGATGAATATTCGAATTTCTGCTTTAATGCAGGGACAATTTCCTTCGCGTACTTGTCCTTTAATCTTGGAGTAGCCATTATTTAATAAATTCTCCTGTTTTCTTAGAATATCTCTTCAGCTGACCTTTATCATCAAGCTTACGACCAACACGGGTTAATTTCCCGCTGGCCGGATCAATCAGTTGTAAATTACTGATGTGAATGGAAGCCTCTGTTTTTTTGATACCACCTTCCGGCTTACCAGCTGATGGTTTGGTATGCTTTGTTATGATATTGATACCTTCTACTACTGCTCTGTTCTTGGAGAGAAGTACTTCGAGTACCGCGCCTTCCTTACCTTTATCATCACCGGCGATAACTCTAACTTTATCACCTTTGCGAATGCCCAATTTAGGCTGTTTGTTATACTTTCTTTCCATGGCTTAAATAACTTCTGGGGCCAATGAAACAATTTTCATAAACTGCTTCTCGCGGAGTTCGCGGGCTACAGGACCGAATATACGCGTACCGCGTGGTTCATCCTGTGCGTTCAACAGAACGGCAGCATTATCTTCAAAGCGGATATAAGATCCGTCTTTTCTTCTCACCTCTTTTGTTGTTCTTACAACAACAGCTTTGGTCACGGTTCCTTTTTTAACCTGGCTGCTAGGCAGAGCAGACTTTACAGTAACCACGATCTTATCGCCCACAGAAGCGTAACGTCTACCTGTACCGCCAAGCACGTGCATACAAAGAACTTCCTTTGCTCCACTGTTATCTGCTACGGTAAGTCTGGATTCGGTGCGTATCATATCTTTATTTCTTCAGTTCTCTTTTATCCTTAAAGCTTCAGGTTCAGCTGATTGGTTATTTCGCTTTCTCAACGATTTCAACCAATCTCCAGCGCTTGTCTTTGCTCAGCGGACGAGTTTCCATGATACGTACGGTATCGCCGATACCAGCCGTATTTTCTTCGTCATGAGCCTTGAACTTGGTAGTTCTGTTCACAAATTTACCATAGATCGGGTGCTTCACTTTTCTGTCGACAGCTACCGTGATGGTCTTTTGCATTTTATTGCTAACTACCTTGCCGATCCTTTCTTTGCGTTCGTTACGTTCCATAACGTTAATCGTTATTCGTTATAATTAATTTGCGGCCTTTTGTTTTGCTGTCAACTCCGTGCTGAGGCGTGCAATCAGCTTACGTGTATCTTTCAGTTTCATCGGATTTTCAACGGATGAAATCTGATGAGCAAACTGCAGCTTGCGCAGCGCTTCTTTTTCAGCACCGATCTTTTCTTTCAGTTCGGCTACAGTCAATCCTTTGATTTCTGTTGTTTTCATAGCGCTTATTGTTCTATGTAATCCGGTCTAACAGTAAATTTCGTTTTGATCGGCAATTTACCTTCTGCCAATTTCAAAGCTTCCTTCGCGGTTGCCATGTTAACACCACCAGCCTCAAACAAAATAGTACCTGGCTTGATAACGGCTACCCAATATTCCGGAGCACCTTTCCCTTTACCCATACGAACCTCAGCAGGCTTACGGGTTACTGGTTTATCGGGGAAGATACGGATCCACACCTGTCCTTCGCGCTTCATGGCACGAGTAACTGCGATACGAGCCGCCTCCAATTGGCGCGCTGTTATCCATCCTCCTTCTAAAGATTTCAATGCAAATGAACCGAATGCTATTGAGTGACCTCTGGTAGCCATTCCTTTAACACGGCCTTTCTGCGTTTTTCTGAATTTCGTTCGTTTAGGCTGTAACATTGTTACGGGCTTTAATGCGTTGTTACTTTATATTAACCGTTTCTTCTTTCACCTCGGCCGCGGTTATCACCACCACGTCTTCCACCATCGCGTTTATTATCACCGCCTCTTCTGCGGCCGCCTCTATCTCCACCACGCTCATTGCGATCGCCTCTGCCTCCGCGGTGTTCGCCACCACCTTGTTGACCAGATGTGCTAGCCAAGCCTACGTTTGGTGACAGATCACGTTTTCCATAGATCTCGCCTTTAAAGATCCACACTTTAATACCGATCTTTCCGTATACGGTCAGCGCTTCAGAGTGAGCATAGTCGATATCAGCACGAAGTGTGTGCAAAGGAATACGTCCTTCTTTGTACTGCTCAGTACGCGCCATATCAGCACCAGCCAAACGACCCGATACTTTTACTTTGATACCTTCAGCACCAACACGCATTGCTGAAGCAATTGCCTGTTTCATGGCGCGCTTATAAGAAATACGAGCTTCGATCTGCTGAGCGATAGATTCACCTACAAGTTTCGCATCCAATTCAGGACGCTTAATCTCGAAGATGTTGATCTGAACATCCTTGTTCGTGATCTTCTTCAACTCTTCCTTGATCTTATCTACTTCGCCACCACCTTTACCAATTACAACGCCTGGACGAGCAGTGTGAATGGTTAGCGTGATGCGCTTTAATGTTCTTTCAATAACAACTTTAGCAATTCCGCCTTTCGGAATACGAGCCTGAACGTACTCTCTGATTTTCTGGTCTTCAACGAGTTTATCAGAGAAGGTTTTGCCACCGTACCAGTTGCTATCCCAACCACGAACGATGCCTAAGCGCAGGCTTACCGGATTAATTTTTTGTCCCATTATTCCTTCGTTTCTTTTTCAGTTGCTACTACTTCAGCACCAGTTTTTTTGAAGCTGTCTACGATCAGCGTAACATGATTTGAACGCTTTCTTACGCGGTGAGCTCTTCCTTGTGGTGCAGGTCTTAATCTTTTCAGGATGCGACCGCCATCAACAAAGATGTCTTTTACATACAGATCAGCTTCTTCAAGCTTTACATCTGTGTGTTTCGCTTCCCAGCTGGAGATTGCAGACAACAGAAGTTTTTCCAACTTCGGTGCTCCAATCTTAGGCTCATACTTTAAAATGTTAAGAGCCTTATTTACGCGCTCACCTCGGATCAGGTCAGCAATTAATCTCATCTTACGCGGAGATGTCGGTACATTTTTCAATTTAGCCAAAGAAGGTCCTGTCTTAGCAGCTTCTTTCCTGGCATCACGCTTTTCGCGCTTTAATACCGAACGCTTTGTTTTTTTCGCTACAGCTTCCATGATTACTTAGCGTTATCTTTCTTATTTCCTGAATGTCCGCGGAATGTACGTGTAGGAGCAAACTCACCGAGTTTATGACCTACCATGTTTTCCGTTACATATACCGGAATGAATTTATTTCCATTGTGAACAGCAAACGTATTTCCGATTAACTCGGGCGTTACGGTTGATCTTCTGGACCAAGTCTTAATAACAGACTTCTTGCCTGATTTTTCCATTGCTTCTACTTTCTTGAGAAGACGGAAGTCACAATACGGTCCCTTCTTAATCGAGCGTCCCATTATTTTTTCCTTCTAGATATAATTAAATTATCAGAATACTTCTTCGGATGACGGGTCTTCTTACCCTTTGTGTAAAGACCTTTGCGTGAACGAGGGTGACCTCCAGATGCACGACCTTCACCACCACCCATCGGGTGATCAACTGGGTTCATCGCTACAGCACGTGTGCGTGGGCGAATACCTCTCCAACGGCTACGACCTGCCTTACCTACGCTCTCATTCATGTGATCTGCGTTTGACGTAGCTCCGATTGTTGCCATGCAAACATCAAGTACGTTACGCATTTCACCCGAAGGCATTTTCAACGTTGCCAATCCGTTTTCACGAGCCAGCAATTGAACAAATGATCCGGCTGAGCGGGCTATTGCACCACCTTTGCCTGGCTTCATTTCCACATTGTGGATGATCGTACCAAGAGGAATTTTAGCCAGAGGAAGTGCGTTTCCTACTTCCGGTGCTACATCAGCACCTGAAACAAGCTGTTGTCCTACTTTCAATCCTTCCGGAGCGATTATATATGACTTGGAACCATCTACATAATACAGAAGAGCAATGCGGGCAGAACGGGTTGGATCGTATTCAATAGACTTCACAGTAGCAGGAACACCTGTCTTATTACGTTTAAAGTCTATCTCACGGATTTTTTGTTTATGACCACCACCGATATAGCGCATCGTCATACGACCATTGCTATTTCTACCGCCTGATTTCTTTACAGTTTTTACCAGTGACTTCTCAGGCTTCGATGCAGTAATATCATCGAATGAAGGCGCGAGTCTATGACGCGTACCTGCAGTTACTGGTTTTAATTTCTTCAACGCCATTGCTCAAAAATTATACGTTGCTATAAAAATCAATTACTTCACCTTGTGCCAGAGTCACAACAGCTTTTTTGTATCCAGGTCTGCGACCTGAAAGGATACCTGTTTTGGTATAGCGGGTTTTCTTTTTACCCATTACGTTGATTGTATTTACTTTTTCAACGTTTACGCCATACTGTTTCTCAACGGCTTTCTTGATCTCAACCTTGTTCGCATCGGCATCAACGATGAAACCGTATTTGCCTTTTTCGTTCAAAGCGGAAACTTTCTCCGTTACTAATGGTTGCTTCAGGATACTCATTATGCTTTATTTAATAGGTTCTCAACTTTAGTTACAGAACTCTCTACAAAGATCACGTTATCAGCATTCATCACATCGTATGTGTTGATCTGATCAGCCGTTGTAACTTTTGTATTCTGGATATTTCTTCCTGACAGAACGATGTTCTTGTTAACTTCAGGGAGAACGAGTAACGTCTTCTTGTCGCTCAGAGAAAGAGCATTTAATAAAGAAAGGAATTGCTTGGTCTTAGGAGACTCAAATGAGAAGTCTTCGAGAATAGCAATTGAGTTATCTTTTGCTTTGTAAGACAGGGCTGATTTACGAGCCAAGTCTTTCACTTTCTTATTCAGTTTGAAAGAATAGTCACGGGGAGTAGGACCAAAAACACGTCCACCACCTTTAAATTGAGGGTTCTTAATGTTACCCGCACGAGCGCCCCCTGTACCTTTCTGTTTCTTCAATTTCTTAGAAGAACCAGATATTTCGTTACGCTGCTTTGACTTGTGCGTGCCTTGACGTTGATTAGCTAGGAAGCTTTTTACGTCCAGGTAAATGGCGTGGTCGTTCGGCTCGATGCCAAACACATCAGCAGAAAGAGTAACTTTCTTAGAAGTTGATTTACCACTATTATTTAATACTGCTACTTCCATTATTTCTGAAGGATTACAGTTGAATTCTTAGCTCCTGGAAGGGAACCACTGATTACGATCAAATTCTGATCTGCTATGATCTTTACCACCTGAAGGTTGGTAAGTTTTACACGATCGTTACCCATACGGCCAGCAAGACGCTTGCCTTTTGGTACACGTGATGCGAAAGACGCGTTACCCATTGAACCGGGAGCACGAAGTCTGTTGTGTTGACCGTGAGTCTGTCCGCCTACACCGGCAAAGTTGTGGCGCTTTACAACACCTTGAAAACCACGACCTTTAGAAGTACCAATGGCATCAATGAAATCACCTTCAACGAAGATGTCCTGAATACGGATCTCTTTGCCAAGCTCAACTAAGTTGTCGAACTCTGTTTTGAAATCGCGGAACTCAGCTACATCTCGCTTTGGAGTTGTGTTCGCTTTCTTGAAGTGGCCGATAGCCGCCTTCGTAGTGTTCTTTTCTTTTTTCTCACCAAAAGCGAGTTGTACGGCACGATATCCGTCTGTCTCTTCGCTTTTGACCTGTGTTACGACACAGGGACCAGCCTCGATCACTGTGCAGGCTATATTCTCGCCCTCAGGGCCGAATATGCTAGTCATTCCTATTTTCTTTCCTATAATGCCAGGCATGGTTGAAACCTTTTAATGCTTGTTTTTCAGGACTTTTTGCATGTCAGGTATACTCGGGGTAGACTCTTTCTGCAAAAAGGACTGCAAAGATAGGAACTAAAGGATAGTTACCAAATGTGGGTTTCAAAATTTTCCAGAAAATCTACTGGTAACAGGCTTACAGATGCCGTTTTGTTGCTTTCTGGCTTTTATAACTGGTCGTTTTGTTAATACATTCAAGAAGTGCTTTTTCATTGTATTCGCGAAAATTTCGAAATTTTATTCGCCTATTGGCAATAAAAGACATTGAACAGAAAACTTTTGATCGCAAGAGTTCACGATCTAATGGCAGTAACCAATCTCGTAGTATCAAAAACAAATTTAATTTTGATTCCTGATCAGGCTTTTGAAATGAAGCCACGACAATACAGGATTTTCATGAATAATAATCGCTGGCTGCTTCTTCCTTTTTTATTGATTCTGTTATTCGGCCTTAACCTTTCACTTGGCAGTGTACATATTCCTTTTCGCGAGATCATTTCAATTCTTACCGGGCATGAAGGCGGGGAGCCTGTGTGGAGTGACATTGTCTGGAATTTTCGATTGACAAAAGCGCTCACCTGTATGCTGGCAGGTGGAGCACTGGCCTTGGCCGGGCTTCAGATGCAAACGCTCTTCAGAAATGCACTGGCAGGCCCGGATGTACTGGGACTCACATCGGGGGCCAGTCTTGCAGTGTCTTTGATTTTTATGAGCCCGGCAGCTGGTTTACAGTTTCTTACTACGCCCAATCCCTGGACAATAGCCATTGCTGCTACATTCGGGTGTACGGGAGTTTTCCTGATCATGCTGGCCATTGCGCGAAAGCTGCTTGACAATGTTTCTCTTCTTATTGTAGGATTAATGATTGGGGCCGGCACATCTTCGGTTGTAAGCGTGCTTCAGTACATAAGTCGTGCGGAAGAAATGCAGACGTATCTAATCTGGACATTCGGAAGTCTGGGTGGGTTGAACTGGACAGAACTTACTGTATTAGCCGTTGTATTGTTCTGCGGAGCAGCCATCGCTATCGGCTCCTCCAAATCACTAAATGCCTGGTTGCTGGGGGATAACTATGCCGTTAGTATTGGTATCGATATTAAACGCTCGCGGTTCTGGATTATACTTTCTGCGAGTATATTAACCGGCGGAGTTACGGCATTTTGTGGTCCTATTGCCTTTGTTGGATTGGCGGTGCCCCATCTTGTAAAACTTCTAATATCCACCAGTAATCACAAAATACTAATTCCGATGGTAATGACGGGAGGCGCTGCATTGATGCTCTTCTGTGATATACTCTCGCAGCTGCCGGGTAATACGCAAGTGCTTCCTATTAATGCTATTACTGCCCTTATTGGAGCTCCCGTTGTTATCGGAGTAATTATGCGCCATTCAAGACTAAGACCATGAGTAATCCTGCCAAGAAAATATTGTTGTCAACAGATGGTCTGGCTGTGGGCTATGCAGGTTTTAACGAAGCACTTTTCGAGAATCTGAATCTCAACTTGCATAGCGGAGATCTGGTATGCTTTATGGGCCCGAATGGTGTTGGTAAATCGACATTAATACGAACGCTGGCCGGCTTGCAAAAAGAGCTTCGGGGAACGATTGATCTGAAGGCAGATCGATATCGGGAGGTTGCCGTTGTATTGACGGATAAGATCAATGCCTCCAATATGTCAGTCTATGAGTTGATCTCGTTTGGGCGCTACCCTTACCTTGATTGGAGTATACAACTGAGAGAAGAAGATCGAAACATTATTGACGAAGCCATTCGCCAGGTTCGAATTGAATCACTTGTTTCCAGGAAGCTCCATCAACTCAGTGATGGGCAGCTTCAACTGGTGATGATTGCCCGTGCGCTCGCCCAATCAACACCGATTATTTTGCTGGATGAACCTACCGCACACCTCGATCTGAACAACCGCGTAGAAATCATGCGGTTGTTGCGTGATCTGGCTAGACGGACACAACGTGCTATTCTGGTTGCCACGCATGAGCTTGACCTCGCTTTGCAAACAGCAGACTATATCTGGCTTACTGGGCTTCACCATAATATCATTACAGGTATTCCCGAAGACCTGGTATTGAATGGCACTTTCGATAACATTTTTCAATTCAAAGGATTTGATTTGAAAACGGGCAAGGTAACGCACGAAGCGCACCGCGGAAAAACGATTCAACTGGAGGGAGGCGGATCAGAATATTTGTGGACTAAAAATGCACTAGAGCGGAACGGCTTTGCCATCTCCTCCCCCGCTGATATCTTGGTTAAAATCGAAAATGAAACAAATCAACTCATGTGGGCGGTGAATGGTCAGCGATTCGATTCTCTTCAGGGTTTACTGAAATATTTGTGTGATTGATTCTCTTCTCCTGTCTTAAGATTAGATTCCCAAAGTCCGTCATAGTAAGGTGAATACTTTTTATTCGTCCAGCCAACACGAATGCCTCTGGCTTTTAAAGCCTTGAAAAGATCTTCGAACAATGGCCCCTTATTATCGAAGTAATCGTAGTCGAGACCGAAACAGTAGAAGCGTAACGCTTTGCTGTTTGATATCTCTATCCATTTATAGTCGAATGGGAAAAACAAATGCATTGTCCAGCGTACCGCGGTTCTTACTATACGGATCTTGATCTCTTTTCCTGCCGTCTCTGTCCAGTCGTGCCTAAATAAAACCTGCCTCACTTGTCGCAACGGAATAGCACTGTGCGTTCGAAAGAAAAGCACACGGTTCTGAATCACCACCGAATCTTCCGTAAGAATAAAATCATGATTGGTAATGCCGAGGTATATATATACCAGTACCAGGTAAATAACAGCTCCTACAATGATCACGCTCTTCTCTACTGATGGCAGGCTGAATCCATTGATTAGATACGTAGCCGAAACAAGAACAAATACAATTTGAGCGTGGCTTGTAAATATATTCGCAAGCGCCCGGGTCAGGCTGCTTTCAAATCGCGTCATATTCCTTGGTTCCTCTCCACGCATCTATACTCTCAATTTCCGATTCTTGCCTCGCTTTACTCCACCCATTGCTCCCTGAAGAGCGGATTTAACCCAGTAATTGAAAATTGCCTTGTGCCTGATCCGTAGTTGGGTTACGGAGGCCGTTGCATTCTCTTTACTGTTCTTCACAATAATACCATCTGCGAGGAATGTGAGCAATTCACTGCCCAGTGTTTTTTTATCCGGCTCGTTGCGGTTCAGAATTTCAAGATGCAAATTTCCATAGCTTATGGATGCTGTACCGTTTGCTTCATCTGCGTTTGCGATAACCTGCAGTTCGTAATCTTTCAAGACTCCCGATTTTACCTGCACTGACGCTAGCGGCACCAGCGCACGATTAAGCTTGATCAGGTTCAAATCGCGAACACGAACATGTAAGAGAAACGAAGCTGTATCGAGCGATTGATACTTTACTTCCATTAAACCTTCTCCATACAACGTACTGGTAGCGCTCAATGCAAGTGTACGATTGGCACTGAACTTGCCAATGGCGTTAATATCTTCCAGCATCACCACACCTGCATTTCCTGTTTTCTCTGATATCTCGGTGTACAGAATCTTTCCCTTTTTCAAATCGACCGAGCTTAACTTTACAAAGGCTGGTAATTTTAGCAATCCTTCGAGCGTAACAGGCTTCTCTTTCACCGGAAGATCGGGCATGCGCTTGTCGCGATGTATATCGAAGTCGAACTTATCGACTGACACTGCTACATCTTTCATAACCTGTGACTCGATAAAGTCTTCGCTTGAAAAGCCCTGCAGGGTAACACCAAGAAAGTTTGCATGAATGATATCGTCTTCAAAACGATTGGATGACAGCCACTCCGGCCTGGGATGCACCGCAATTGAATCCATGCGAAGCACATTATCTTTCAACGCGACATTATATATACCTATAATCATGCGATAGGTTTCTGAACGGATCGAGGCGCAATTGAGGATACCCTTGCGCGTGTCCGCTTCCAGCTTGCCAAAAGATATAGTCTTATTCTTGCTCCAGGTAACTATACCGGGATGCAGTACAAAATGCTTTACCACCGCGAGCGACAGTTCTTTGCTGTCGGGGGCTTTGGCGCGAGCTGTTTTACTCTCAGGCAATGTAATCGCAGGACTATATATTTCCAGCCTGTCAACGGAGGGGGCATCATCTGCAGCCAGTTCTGTATGATGTAACGTGGCGCGCTCACAAGTAAACACAGGATCATTGTTCAGGACGACATTCATCGTTTTTGCCTGCACATTTTCAATCGACCAAAAGTGCTGTTCGGGATTGATGTTTTGCAATGCAATCCGATCCGACTCTACCTTTACATTGTTTTGTATAAACACAAAATTGTTGGCTTCTATTTTTTCAGGATAACCAAGTACTACCATTCGCGCAGTTGCTAACAGACCTGGCTTTGAGAAATTTACTGTCGACAAGTTGCCACGAAGCGTTTCCAGCTTGAATTTATCTTTTTCTGCGATCACATTCCGCATTACCACATCTTTGCCTGAACAGGCTATCTGAATTTCTTTTTTCTGCAAAGAAACATTGAGATGATTAATCGCGATCTCGTCAACCATGCCCAGGGAAAGCGCAGTTTCTACCCGTTCAAGTTTACTCACACCATGAGTGGGAAGTCTGCCCTCCAGCGCAAGGGTGTTTATTTGCAGCGACTGCCAATGACGATAATTTTTTTGAATAGGCGCGGTTCCATACATATTTGCCTTGACGTTGCCGGCACGAACGTGAAGACTATCTTTATATACTTCGATCTCTGTTGCATAGAAAGACTGTCCATCATACGCAAGTCCTTTTAGTCGTGATTCAAAATGTTTGGATGCATGTTTTATATATGCATGCTGAAAATGGATATTATCGATAGTATACTGAATCTCTCCGCTTACACTTTGTTTAAGATCGTGAGCGGTTACCGAAAGTTTATTTACCCGAATGGTTCGTGCTGAATCGGCATAGTTTACGTTGACATTTCGCAAGGCGAGTGAGCGCACGTTTATATCGCTTGCATCTCCTGTATCCTGAGCTCGTTTTTTGAATCGCTCCGGTGTTATATGAATATCGGCATTCTCAAGGGCCAGCGCATCTGCATGAAACTTCTTATCGAATAAAAATGTAAGGAGGTTGAAATATTTCAGTTTGAGCTTGCCGCATTTGGCAATCGTGGATTGACTGACGGAATCGTACAACACTACATCGGTTATGGTAAGGTCGCGATGCTTATCAAACAATATGGCATCGCAGTTAAAAGAGAAATTCCTGCGCAACGCAATGGCTGTGCGATCGAGGCCGATCTCCAGTTCTCCTACCTGAAAGGCGCTGCTATCGCGAACAACTTTAAAAGCATATACTTTAAAATTAACGTGTGGCAGCTCGATCTTTACAGAGTCGCGATCTTTTTGCACGATGAGGTGAACCCGTGCATCGCGCACCACAGTGCTATCTACAGAACACTCTCCTATTGCCTGCTTCAATATCCGCGTAAGCAAATCGCGGTCTTTAATTTTTGTGGTATCGCGTTTCAGCTTAAACTCTGCTACAACATTGGGCTGGTCGAGCTCTGCACGTTTTATAGCATAGCGCTGGTTCTCGTATAGATCTTTATAGTCAAGCTTCTGCAGCAATAAAGATTTACCCGATACTTCTACGCGCGATTGCGATACCGTATCGAGCGATGCAAACCGGAAATCAGTAAACAATAAATGATGCTGCCTGAAGTTAAATTCTATACCGGAAAAATTAAGTGATGCTTTCGGAAATGCGAGTTGCTGCCCGCCTACTTTCAACTGAAGCTGACTGTTATCGGTAAGTCGCTGTATGTTCCAATGCTCTACTAACAGATCGATCAATCCAAGCCGCAGCGTTCCTTTCATCAGGTTTTTCATTCCTACGGTTGCCTTGCGGATTGACAGCGACTGTATATCGAACCTGCCTAACAGCGATTCAATGGCGGGGTATAATTTCACCATCTGATAGGTGAGGTTGGCGTTAACGATCTTCGCGGAGCTGCGCTGTTGCGCCTCTATCTCGATCTGGGGTTCGTCAATGATGAGGCTTTGAATGTCAAACCTGCGCACCATCGACATGGATGCAAGTGATCCAAACCTGATCTTCATATAGGGGATGCTCACTTTGCGAATGCCGCGTGCCGGTGCTGCCGATGTTCTGCGAATCACAACATCTTCCAAGGTAAAGGTGAGCGCAAACATATCGATGGAAGAATGACCAACCGAGAGAGCATACAGGCCATCTGTTTTCGAATCTACCAAGTCAGACAAAGCGCGCTTGAATCCATAGAGCTTTGCATACACCAGGATGCCAAACAGGATGATGAGCGGGATCATCGCTATGAGGATGCGTATCACTATTTTCCGCGAAGACTTTTTCAAAGGCATCAACTGTTAGCGTATGTCCGAATATAAAGAACCGGATGGGTAAATAAAATGAGGGATCGTCTTGTAACAGACAACGTTCCTGTCGCTCGCATCACATGCAACATCCACATTATTTTATAAGAAATGAAATTTAGCAAAGATTTTACAATCGTTTGCAATAAACTCTTGTAAGTTCTTATACAGATTTATGAATCTCTATCCGATCTGTTTATTAGTTTGTGTTTTCTTTTTTCAGAACCACCCCTATGATCAAGCTGAACGAATTATTCCCCTATCAATTTGACAAGAAATACGCGAAGCCGGTTGCTTACTTCTCCATGGAGTTTGCTGTAGACCAGCCTTTGAAGATATACAGTGGCGGGCTCGGCTTCCTGGCCGGCTCACATCTGCGCAGTGCATATGAGCTCAGGCAAAATATGATTGGTATTGGTATACTTTGGAAGAAAGGATACTACGACCAGGAGCGAAATCAGGATCAAACGCTACGGGTAAATTTCCGCGATAAGGATTATTTTTTTCTCACTGATACCAATATCGTTTTTCCTATTACGATCCATGGCTCGCGGGTGTTTGTGAAAGTATATTTATTGAAGCCTGACGTATTCCACACAGCACCGTTGTTCCTGCTTTCAACCGATATACAGGAAAACGACTACCTGGCACAAACGATCAGCCACCGTTTATACGATCCGAACGAAACCACACGCATTGCGCAGTCTATACTCCTGGGTACCGGTGGTGCAAAGCTGCTGGATATACTGGGACGTGCAACTGAAATATACCACATGAACGAAGGGCATGCGCTGCCGCTGTGCTTCTACCTGCTGGATAAATACAAGAACCTGGAAGAAGTAAGGAAACGCGTTGTGTTTACAACACATACTCCCGAGAAGGCCGGTAACGAAGAACACAGTGTACCTTTGCTCAATAGCATGAGCTTCTTTAATGGCCTTACGTTAAAGCAGGTAGACGAATATGTGCATCCGGAGAATGGTGTGCTGAATTATACACTTACCGCGCTGCGTCTTTCAAAACGCGCCAACGGTGTGTCGCAATTGCATGGTGAAGTATCCCGGAAAATGTGGGGCGGTTACAAGGGCATCTGTGAAATTACTGCCATTACAAATGCCCAAAACAAAACGTATTGGCTGGATGAAGGACTGGGTGAGGCATTGGAGAAAGAAGATGATCAGGCGCTGGTAAAACGTAAGAAGGAATTAAAATATAAATTGTTCCGCACGGTGGCTAATCAGACCGGCAAACTGTTCAATGAAAATGTACTCACGCTCGTATGGGCGAGACGCTTTGCCGCATATAAACGCGCTAATTTATTGATGGCCGATTACAATCGTTTTTTGCGCATTGCGCAGAATACGAAATATCCGATACAGATTATCTGGGCAGGTAAACCTTACCCGGAGGATTATGGTGCGATCAACATCTTTAATGAGATATACTGGAAGACCCGCGATTTGCCTAACTGTACCGTTGTAACAGGTTATGAGCTCTGGCTCTCCGGACATTTAAAGAAGGGTTCTGACTTGTGGCTGAATAACCCGAGACTGTATCATGAAGCTTCTGGAACCTCGGGCATGACGGCTGCAATGAATGGTTCCATTAACGTTTCTATACCGGACGGCTGGGTTCCTGAATTTGCCAAGCCGGGTAAAAATGCTTTCATCATCGATACAGCCAACGATCAACTCACGCAGGATTCTAAAGATAAAATAGAAGCCACTGCCTTACTCGATTTGTTAGAGAATGAAATTATACCAATGTACTACGAGGATCCAACTCGTTGGTTAAACATTATGAAAACAAGTATGCGCGATGTATTGCCTTTCTTCGATTCGGGCAGAATGGCGGATGAGTATTACGGCAACCTGTATAAATAGTTAACGGATATTAGTTACAGGTTAATCGTTATTAGT
>NZ_DAIQRQ010000092.1:9504-13704 GCF_036786105.1 Ohtaekwangia sp. | reverse complement strand
TCCGGGAGCTTTGCACCTTTGGTGTAATCGCCCCGGCTGATGCCGGAGAAATCGAGGTTGGCGGGATTAAAATATTCGGCGAGATCTTCGCCATAGAGTATAGTAGGTACGCCTCCCTGTAACTGCGTGGGCGGAGGCATAAAATAAGATTTGGTACGAATGGTGATGCCAACCCCTTCAATGGTGAGGCGAAACTTGCAGCTATACTCCGGTACGGTGTGATCTCTTAACAGGATGTTTACCATGAGCTTTTGTGAAGCTGGCTCGGTATAGTCAGCGAGATAAGGCGTATAGGGGCTGCTGATGCTGGTTGTTATACTTACCGGGAATGACTGCGCAGAAACTGTTTGTATAGTGGCAAGCGTGCAAAGAAAAGCAAGAAAGAAGAGTAAAGATCGAATCATGACAGGAGGTTAAAGGCAGGTAGGCCGTTGCTGAAAATGGTTTTACTTCGGGTTGGTTACGTGCCAGTGAAGATAGCGCCAATGGCACAGAGCGTAAATGCAGAAGTAACTTTTCTGCTTCTATAGCACTAAAAAACATTCATTACAAAATGGCGCAAACCACTCTTCCTGCAAATCGTGGTATATTTTCAGGCGCCCTTGTAACGGGTATATACTTACCAACCCAATATAGACGTCTGCACAGACTGAAACTGATTGCTATAGAGATGAGTAAGATTTATAGCGATATAGCTTACGCAATAACCCGAAAACCGGATTTATCCGGTATAGTAAATATCGAAAATTATACTAGTAAAAAGCCCGATCGCTGGCGTATTGTGCGATGGATGGAGTAGTACGTTCCCGTTTCAAGGCCTTTCTATCCTTCTGCCCTTGCTGGTATTCTTCATCAACAAGGGCATAATTAAGAACATTATCCTGCATGCCGATGCATAGCAGGATAATGTGTAATGCTTACTATAAATATGTGATAACGACCCGTTCAGTAGTGCGTCAGTGCACTACAATGCGGGTAGGCAGTAATTTACGCCCATCCGGAAGCGTAGCCTGTAGCATATAGATGCCTGGTTTAACACCACGATCATCAAGATTCAACATATCTATCTCCTGAAGCCCCTGCTCATCAATGTCGATGCCTTCTGTAAGAATAGGATTACCGCCAAGATCATAAAGGATAAAAAGAGTCTTCCCTTTTACCTGGTTTTGAATAATAACATTGAGCGGACCATCGGTAGGATTGGGGAATATTTTCAGACTGTCGCCCACTACAGGAGCTACCACATCTGTAACCGACACATCGGTATCTATACTTTGGTCGAGAGAATCTACAGGATTGCTCACAGTGGTAGAGTCGTTATCGCCCGCCCTGCGCGCCCACGACCATATATACCAGTTTACGTTACGCTTGCCTTTTTTATTCAAAAAATCATTTATCAGGTTTACCGGTTCATCCGTTGTAATAAACCTGCAATTCCAGCTTAACAAAAAATTCCAGTCTCCTCTTTTATCGTCAGTGTCATTGGGCCATCCACTAGGGTCGTGGTAGAATATATCACGAAGGGTATACGTACCACTCCAGTCGTTCTTCCAGAATCTGTCTCCGCCTGCATCCGGCAACGCATTGAAACAGACAAGCGTTTTGCCATTGCGATTTGCTTCATCCACAATATCCTTGTGAATGCCCCCATGTTGTTTGTAGTCTACTTCAACAGCAATAAAGTAAGGCTTGTTTCTGTAATTCTTATACGTTTGCAAACAGTCAAGCTTGCGATACATATTGGTGGTGAATACAGGAATAAACTTGAAATTATAGGCATAATACTCAAGCTTATTAAAACCAGTCCAATGGCCGTCCTTCCACAAGCGCAGATCGTTTTCAAGCTGCCCGGGATCCTGTCCGTAAATGGTTGCATTTAACTTGAAGATCACCCAATCGTACGCAGGTGTTCCCCAAGCGTTGGCTTTCCGCTTCACAACCTCCCAGCAAGCTCTGGTCGCTGCCTTGTCTTTAATATCCAGGGCAACCACGATTGCTATATTTTTCTCACGTATATAATCAAGAGCCTGCTCTAACGTAGGCAAATGAAACTGCGAAAGGTTGCCCCAGCCATTATGGTCATATAGTTGCAGTTTCTGGAGATCGCCACTGGTATACCAATTTACAGGAGGATTTTGATGGCCAAAAACCTGGCGTACATTCGTGCACCTGCCCAGCGTTTGATCATGACTTAGCACCGGTACACCATCGGAACTTAGTTTTATATCAAGCTCCACCATTTCAATACCTACATCAAAAGCACGCTGAATAGCGGGTAGCGAATTTTCAGGCACCCAACCTTCACGCCAGTAACCGCGATGGGCGCATACAGCAACAAGATCATTCTTGGGGTGCCTCAGGTAATTGATAATATAGTTTACATTCTTTACCTGCGCGTGCAAGTCGCTGCCAAGCACTACCAACAATACAAGTGAGAGTAAAAATCTGCTCATTTTCATAGAATTTACCTTTTGATTCCAGTCAACGTTTTCAGCGTTGAAACATTTAATTGTTTAATTTTTTAGGTGATGATGTATAGTGTGATGTGTGCCGCGGGTTTGTTCCGGGTGTGAGGTATAGCCTGTAGTAACACCAGTATTAGCAGGCTATATATTTACGTATGGCCATGTAACCTTAAATACGCTCGCGCTATAGCGAGGTATTAGTGTTAGTCCGTTAACGAATTGTTAAGAAAAAAAACCGATTGATAGGGGGATGAAACAATAGATCGGTATACTATATATAGCGGTATTTGTGGATATGAAAGAGCCCGCTTCCTTTAAAGTATGACGTGTTCCCGGGTAATTTCCCACGCTTACTGATTTATTTCACCAGGAAAAGCGTGATTTATTGAACTTGTTCAATTTCTTTTCGCATTGCATGATGCAATCTTTACATCATTCATCAAAAACAGAACGTTGACGCGCACTGCAAAGGTGAACACAGGAAAAAACGAACGTGCAATCTTTTAAAAAACAGGAAAATGAAAATTTTGACTCTAAAACGAATGATGGCGCTGGCTTTATGCGGAACCGGTTTTGTTACAATGGCGCAAATGAAAAGAAATTTTAAACAGGAAGAAGCCAATAAAAAAATCGTTGTCTCTTTTTATCAGGGCCTGTTTGGCGACAAAGACTATTCTGTAATCGACAAGTATATAGCTTTGGATTATATTCAGCATAATCCCGCATTAGCGGATGGTGCCGAGGCATTGAAAAATGCGGTCCAAATTTGGATGAAAGACGTTCCAAAGGGAAAAGTTAATTTTCAGCATGTGGCCGCGGATGGCGATCTGGTTTTTCTACATGTAAAAACCTTCGGGCCAACGGGCAAACTAACCGCCATTGCTGAAATTTTCAGAGTAAAGGATAATCGAATAGTTGAGCATTGGGATGTGATACAAGAAGTTCCAGAGAAATCAGCTAATCAACATCCGATGTTTTAGGAGGTGTATTAATTCGTCCTACTGGGCGTGTTTGTTGGTGAAGAGCATCAACAATGACTCGAGAGAACACAGAGCTATTCAATAATCGGATGTTTCACCTATGCTGAACTCAGTTGGCGAGAAAAAAAGACGAAATATTGGCGTGGCCCAAGGAACTGGCCCCCTACATTTGGATGAGTTGAAATTTAACGCTAACTTCTAATGGAAGATACCATCCATGAATCATTACCGTTTGATCTTTGTATTACTCTTTAGCACATACTGTGCCGCCGCGCAAAAGGCAGCCACGTTTAGTGACACCATACAGAATGTGAGCCAACGATGGGATAAAGCTTTTAACCTAAAGGATACATCGGCCTATTACAGCTATATTGACACACTCTTTTCGATAACCTATAGCGGAGGGACAGCTACCGGTTTGCAAAAGCTGAAGTTTATTACCCAGCGGTTATACGCCAATCGCCCGGATATTCGCCTATATTTTGGAGTTGAAAAAGCGGAATCAAATGATAAGCACGATACTGCCTATGATACGGGTACATGGACAGAAACGTGGACGGAGAAAGGTGATTCTTCAAAGTCTGAAGTCACAGGCAAATACTGGAGGATGTGGAGAAAGCAAAACAATCGATGGATTATTACGAGCATTGCACTGACCACTCTCTCCTGCAAAGGAAGCTATTGCAATAAATAGCTTCCTCCCCTGCCCTTGTTGGTGTTCTTCACCAACAACGCCCACACACATGCTTTACGCT
>NZ_DAIQRQ010000092.1:0-9404 GCF_036786105.1 Ohtaekwangia sp. | reverse complement strand
CCCCTGCCCTTGTTGGTGTTCTTCACCAACAACGCCCACACACATGCTTTACGCTAGCCATCGACATGCGCTAAAAAATCCCAACGCCTGTCGCCTCGAACATAGAAGGCGGCACTGGAATAGTAATAGTCTGTAGCATATTTACACAAGCCTGCTTTTACCGGATTTTGATGGATATAGTCTATCTTCTGCCAAAGTACTTTATCCGACCACAACGATATACTCAATGAATTACGCTCCCATACCTGGTGCTTTCGATCTTTAGCGTTAACAAGCAAAAGATCCTGCATAGGTGATTGCTCATTGCGTAAAACTTTTAATATCTGCTGGCTCGTAAATCGCAGGAAATCGCGTTGAACGGCTTCGCGCGTATGGTCGTTCATTATTTGCCATACAAGGTGAAAGTGATTTTGCATAATAACAAAAGCATAAACTGTAACGCGATTCGCCTTACTTAAAAACGACAAACTCGAAATGATCACTTCCTTAAAGCGATCGTCTTGCAAAACCGGTTTCCATTCGAGGCATGTAACGGTAATAAAGTCTGGATGATCTTTAGCGTATTGTGCGATGGGTAAAGAAGTACTTTCCAATTTTTATAACGGGTATATTAGCAGTTAACATTTAAAAATCAGTGTGGGATTGGGTGTGATTGTTGGTGAAGAACACCAACAAGGGCATGGGTATTGTGCGATGCGTAAAGAAGTACTTTCCAATTTTTATAACGGGTATATTAGCAGTTAACATTTAAAAATCAGTGTGGGATTGGGTGTGATTGTTGGTGAAGAACACCAACAAGGGCATGGGAAGTGCTCCTGGTTTCTGCGGATTTTGTTTTCGCGCAGCAAGATGGCCTGCATGATGGTAAATATATCGGCCGAGTTAAGGACTTCTATCTTTTGGCTGTTTGACAGGCGAACGTTCATGCTGCAAGATAGAGAATCAGAATTAAGAAGCCAGAAGTCGGGAGTAAGAAGTAAGAGGCCAGAAGTAAGAAGTAAGAAGCCAGAAGTAAGAAGACGGGAAGACGGAAAGTCGGGAAGTAAGATCAACCAATGGGAATATAGATTCTTTGCTTTAGTATTCAACAGCCAGAAGCCAGTAGCTGTAGCCAGCGGCCACCAAAGTGCCGGAAACAATAGCATAGCATTAGGAAAGTATTCATAGCCGTTGGGAAAATTTAATTGGTGCTGCCTGCAGGCTCAGCGATATTCACTGGCTTTTTACCCGATACCTTACCGCTCCCGAACATGACCCGAATAAGGAAAATTAACCGTCTGCTGTGGACTCACCTTCTTGAGCGCGGTGGAGATTACAATCTGAAGATCTACAGAACACCGTTTGGTATTTACTGGATACTGCGGTGGAGATACTGGGCTGCCGGGTTCATTCAGTTCTTCTCGATGGGTAAACTATACATCCGCATTCGTAAACGCTCTAAACTATAACCTATGCAATATCTGCTATACCGGCTGTTATACAGACAGTATTTCATCCATACCGAAGGCATTAAAAAATTTGCCGAGCGGTGCACAAACAAATATGTGAGCACCATGGCGGTGAGAAAAACAAATATTCTCACAACATACATTCAGGTGTTGCGGCAGGAACGGGAGAAAAGAAAACAGGAATTTATGGAATGCGAAGACCTCGATCGTATGGACGATGGAAGTTTTGCCATTCGCAGGAGAAAATCGAGACGGATGAAAGTTGTTGTATATGTAACGCTCCTGTTCGAAATATTTCTGAACTATATCTCTACATTGATTTTTATACAGGGCGAAGGATTGCTATATGTGCTGGTTCGCTGGGGCTTGTCCATTATACTTGCGCTGGCAGCCATGCTGGTAACCGATGGCATTCTTACCAAGCTTCTGCCGGAAGAATCGGTTCGGGTAAAGGGTCATGCAGCACGCCACGAAGATGACGAAAGCTATAACCGGAACTTAAGAACAAAACGATACATTGGATTGGTGATCTTACCCGTGCTGCTGGTTATGGTTGAGATTGCAATTATAGGCGTATCGAGAGAAAGAGCGCTTGATATTGAAGGGGGCCGGTCCGGAAATATACTATTCTACGGATTTATACTTCTGTCGATGGCCCTGCCTGTTATTGCCGGTTATTTCAAGTGGGATTCAGAACAGCACGGCAAGCTGTTTCAAAACACATTGAACTACTATAGGGCTGAAAAACTGCTGCATGTTCTCAACCTCATTATTATAGCGAACATGAAAGATGTAAAAGAGATAGTAGACAACAGCATCCGGAGGTCGTGGGAGAAATTCAGCCGGTTTAGACTTTATAAAGAGAACTATAACCTAAAGCGGGACCATCCGAAAGAGCACTACCCTGCCGACCTGGAAACATTTAAAGATACTGCACTCGAACATTTTGGTACGGAAGTAAAATTCATTTTATCAGCGCTGGAGCCTCAGAAAGAAATTACTCCCGAGCCTGTTGCTGAATTACATTAAAATAAACCTCTCTCCCGCATGTCTATCAAAGGCCTCACTTTCGTAAAGATTTTCGCATGCATGGCAATGCTGTTCCTCATTCTGCTTTTTGCAAGCTGTACTTCTTTTGTAGAGAAAAAACGAAGAGTGCTAATCGTATTGCTGGACTACTCGGCAAGCAATACAGAACTGGTATTAGAGAGCTATATAAGCGTTATAACGGAAACTATCTTTCCGAACATGAAGCCATACGATTGCCTGGTGGTTGTGCCTATTGATGAGGGTTCGAAGATGCGGCCGGTAAAACTTGTATATGAAGACTTGGTTGAAAAACAATTCAGCCGGCGAAGTGATGGCTTTGCACATGCTGGCGATAGTTTGAAAAAGAGATTTATGGACTACGTGAAGGAAACTGCTCCTAAAATTGCCGAAACATTAAAAACACAAAAGCACATTCGAAAAGAATATACCGAGTACACAGACATTCTGGGGGCTATACATCAAACTACCAATCTCATTGAGTTTAATACAGCGGGAGGAACGATGCGGGATGCAGAAGATTTTGTGTTGGGAAAAATCAGGCTGAAGAGTGAAAATATCATTGTGCTGCTTAGCGACATGATACAGGATTCACGTGAATATAATTTCAACAGAAAACACGGAGTTACCGCTGATCAGACTACGGCTTATCTGACTGATTTAAAAAAAGCGAACGGCATTCCCGATCTGTCGGGCTGTACAGTATTTGCTATCGGAGCCACCGGAAGAAACTCTGCGCAAATTGACAACATACATTTATTCTGGACAGAATACTTTAAGAATACAAATGCAGAGTTGGCTTCGTATGGTTATAATGTTGATGGCAAGCTGCGTAAATACCTGATTGCTACCGATTAATTTATTGAGTGCTGCATAAAAAAATAACAGATATTCCGCCCACCTCTATTGCACTCCAAAATTATTCTTAAATTTTGCACTTGATTTTTTACCCGACTTCGTAGCTCAGTTGGTAGAGCAGCTGACTCTTAATCAGCGGGTCGAGAGTTCGAGTCTCTCCGGGGTCACTTGTTATCATTACCTGCAGCATAACCTTTATCGAAATGCAAGCCTACACTCCCATTACCGGCATTGAGCCACGCATTGAAATTATACCAGCAAAGAAGCTTGTCGGCAAACGCATGACGATGTCGCTGGTAAATAATAAAACCCTTGAGCTGTGGCAGAGCTTTATGCCGCGGAGAAAAGAGATCATTAACCCAGTATCGGCCGATCTGTTTTCGGTGCAGGTATACAGCGCTTCGAAAGACTTTAAATACTTTAGTGCGGAAGAAGAATTTGAGAAGTGGGCAGCGCAGGAGGTTACGGATTTCGACAACGTGCCTGCGGGCATGGAGACGATTACATTAGCAGGTGGCCTATATGCAGTGTTTCCATATAAAGGAAACCCGGCGATGGGTGCTAAGATGTTTCAATATATATTCGGCTATTGGATACCGATGTCGGAATATGAAGTGGACAGTCGTGAGCACTTCGAGATACTGGGCGAAAAGTATAAGAACAACGATCCGGAGTCTGAAGAAGATATATGGGTGCCTATACGAAAGAAAGTATAGTTAACACCGACAAATATGAAAGCTGTTAAATTCATGCATGCGGGAGTACATCTGTCTGTAAAAAATCTGCAGGAAACGCTTCGCTACTATCGCGACACGCTCGGTTTCTACGATGCGTGGACGCATGGCGACAAAGATGGTGGCTTGCGCCGGGATGATATGCGTATACTGTTTGGTGAAAACCGCGCCCACACGGAAGCTATTAACACACCAGCCCACCGGCTGAATATACTCTGGTTTGTAAGCAACATCGATGCGATATACCAGGAATTTAAAGGAAGAAATATAGCGATTGCCAGCGAGCTGAAGGAATACCCCTACGGCCTTCGTGAATTTGCCTTCATCGACATCAACGGCTATTATATTCGCGTGGCGGAAGGCACTTCTGATTCATAAACCCTTTGTATGGATGTACGTTTGGAGTAATTATTAAATCATACTTCTATGCAATCGCAGCGTTCACAATTCGATATTCCGGAAGATATAGCGTATTTCAATTGCGCGTATGGTGCTCCGCTGCTGCGGGCATCACAACAGCGTATTGTAGCAGGTATAGCGCGCAAAAGTTACCCGTGGAAAACGGTGCCTTCTGATTTCTTTGACGATGCCGAAACTATACGAACGCTGGCAAGCGAACTTCTGGGTGGCGATGCGGATGGATATGCCGTTGTTCCGTCTGCCAGCTATGGCATCAGCACGGCTGCACGTGCCCTGGAACATCAGCTGCAGAAAGGCGACCGTATACTGGTGATGGCTGAAGAATTTCCGAGCAACGTATTGCCATGGAAGCGGATAGCTTTCGAGAGGCAGGCAACGGTTCACACCGTGCCAACGCCGACATCGGGCAACTGGACGCAAGCTATCATCGATGAACTCAGCCTTCATGTAAAAATAGTAGCACTCTCTAACTGCCACTGGACAAACGGCACCTATATAGATTTGATAAAGATTCGGGAAGCCTGCAATCACTATCGATGTACGCTGGTGGTCGATGCAACGCAATCGCTGGGCGCTATGCCCTTCGCGCTGGAGCAGGTGAAACCTGATTTCCTGGTGGCGGCCGGGTATAAATGGCTTTTGTTTCCGTATGGTGTAGGCCTGCTCTATGTAGCTGAACCGTGGCGCCATGCGCGGCCGCTGGAGGAATCGTGGCTCGCCAGGCAGGGAGCGGAAGACTTTGCATCGCTGGTAAAATACTCTGATACCTATATGCCCGGTGCACGCCGGTTTGATGTGGGCGAGAAGTGTGTATCGACTACCCTGCCCGGTGCTATTGCTGCGCTGGAGCAGATCAAGGCATGGGGTATTGATACAATAGTGCAGTCGCTGCAAGCTATTAACGATAGGCTTGCTACCCATCTTGCGGAGCGTGGATTTCGCGTACCCGATCGTGCCTACCGATGTCCACACATGTTTGGCGCCGTAGTGCCTCCCGGATATACCGGCAACCTGGTAACGGAGTTAAAGAAGAAAAATATATTTATCAGCCAACGCGGAAACGCCGTTCGCTTTTCACCACATGTATACAACGACAACAACGATGTGCAACGCCTACTGGAAGCCATAGAAGAAATAATAAAATAATCCAGCCACAAATTGAACTGCAGCATGTAAAATATTTCCCACAGAACTCACAGATGAAATCACAGATATAAATGCATTTAACTTTGTGCAACTTGGTGTCTTCTTTGTGAACCTTTGTGTTATAGGGATTTTAAAATAAATACAGAAAAACTTCCCATAGAACTCACAGAATAGAATATAAAAAGTTACCCACACTCCATCGTAACTGGGAATGATTACCACAGAATAAATACAACCCTCTTCCAGCGCCTTCCCGGGTTCTTTAACGCTACCTTTCGAATAAATTACCGGCCACCTGTAATTATCTTTACCTATCTTCGACCCATTATCCAAAGTATCTTTTACTTGGCCAGCGGAGAAGAACAGCGGTTCATTAACCTCATTAACGAGCACCAGGGGCTTATACATAAAATTTGCTTTATGTATGAGCACGACTCTGATGCGCGCAACGACTTATTTCAGGAGATTGTGCTTCAACTCTGGCGATCGTTCCCTTCGTTTCGTGGCGAGGCCAAGATCACCACGTGGATGTATCGCATAGCACTGAACACCGCTATATCGGGTTTCCGAAAACAAACACGACTCGTTAAAACCGAAGACCTGCAGGAAGTTCACATGAATATATCGGACAATTGGGCCGATGACCGTGAAGAGGATTTTCAAAAACTGCAGTGGGCTGTTCGCCAGCTTCCGGAAATTGAACGTGCCATGATTATGATGGCGCTGGAAGAAGTTCCCTACGATGAAATTGCAGAGACTATTGGAATAACGCAGAACAATGTACGCGTACGCATGAACCGTATTCGCGAAAAATTAAGAAAACTTATGTGCCCGTAAGCATGGAACTGGAAGAACTACAAAGTATATGGAAGTATAACGATCCGGGTTTTCAACTGAAAGATGAAGCCGAAATTGCCTCGATGCTGAAAGGCAACAGCCTGTCGATCGTTGACAAACTGAAACGCAGTGTTTGGTTTGAACTGATCTTTACGCTCGTGGCAGGCCTGGCGCTGCTCATTTATGCGCTTACGCTGCCCAGCGGTGCACTCAAATGGACTTCCGTATCGATACTTATGTTGTTTGTAGCATATTCATTCTACTATATTAAAAAGCTTACGCTGTTGCGAAACTACAACCCGGCAGCTGAAAATCTGCGCGCTTCGCTGGAAAGGCTCACAAACGATCTTACCAGCTACCTTCGTTTCTACAAGCGCAGCTATACAGTTCTTTATCCTATATATTTTGTGTTAGGGCTTATGTTTGGAGCGCTGGAGAATGGCCCCGATAAATTCATTAACAACCTTTCGCAGCCGCGCACGATTCTATACCTGCTGTTGGTAGCCGTAATTTTCTTTTTCTGCAGCACATGGGTAACAAACTGGTATCTGAAAAAACTATACGGCAACCACCTCGAAAAACTTCGCTCCCTGCTGCATGACATTCATCAATAGAACAATTTCCTTACGATTTTCACTTACTGTTGTTGTTATAGTATGTGTGCACTTTAGCGCAGCACAGAAAAAAGAAGCTGTTGAAAACTCGCTTTTGTGGGAAGTATCCGGCAACGGACTAAAAGAATCATCGTACCTGTTTGGCACGTTCCACCTGATGGGGAAAGTATATGTAGATAGTTTAACGAAGGTGATGTCAACCTTCCATCAAACCAAAGCGGTGGTGGGAGAATTGATTATTGACAGCACCATGATGTCGCGCATCACACAACTGTCTATGCTGAAGGGCACCACACTCGACAAGCTTTTAACGGCCGAAGAATATAAAAAGACAGCAGTGCTGTTTCAGAAGCTTACGGGATATGACCTGAAGTTCTTCAACGGCTTTACTCCGCTCACCATCCAGATATTCATGCTGAGCATGCTGCAAAAGAAATTCTATGCGATGGATCAGGCAACCGATGTTGCCATGGATCTATACTTTCAAAAGCTTGGCAAAGATTCAGGCAAACCGGTAATAGGCCTTGAGTCGTTTGAAGTGCAGGCCTACGCCTCGATGGAGCAATTCAGTTACAAGCGCCAGGCGGAGTTACTGGTAACATCGCTGCAAGACCCTGCTGAGCTGGAAAAGGAAATGAAAGAGATGAACGATCTTTACCGTGCCGGCAACCTGCAAAAGCTCACCGAAATGGAATCCTTTACCGACAAATATACTCCTGCAGAAATGGCGGTGATGCTGGACAACCGGAACAAAGACTGGATGCAAAAATTGCCGGCTATATTTAAACAGCAATCTACTTTTGTAGCTGTGGGTGCAGGGCATTTGCCGGGCGAAAATGGATTGATCGTTCTGTTACGAAAAGCCGGCTATACCGTGAAGCCATTAGCGGTGCGCTAATCATTCTGATGATACCGCACAATCCTGGTGGGATTACTCAGTTTATAATCTTCTTTACTCTTATCGATCTTATAGCGCGTGTTGACGTAGCCTTTGGTATATGATTTTACACGCGCATCAAACTCCACCTGCATGCCTTCGGAGAGATTCAGTTTTTCAAAGCCTTTTGTCAGGCTGAACCACAGATGATCGGTAACTACATTGTTTGTTTCGAGGTCTACCACATGGCGGAATAACACCGTCTCTTCGGAATAACCCTTATAGTTAACCTTCTTGCCGAACCGGCTGAACACAGCCCTGAATCGCTTTCGTTGTCCTTCTTCTTTTGCCAATTCTTTTCGCATAGACTATGAATTACACGACAATTTTAAAGAACGTGTTTATACACTGCAACTTCGATTTTGTATTTTGCTTCTTTATCAATCATTCGATATGACGAAACGTTTGGCAAGACCTTTTCAACCTCACCTTTTTATAGCCTTTGTTATTCTTTTCGTTATCGGCTTCAGCTCTATCGGCTTAGCACAACATGTGCCGATCGATGATGACGTAGAGAAGAAGACTTATACGTTTGCAACAAAGGACACGCTCGCCTTACAACTGGATGTCTACCGGCACCCGGAAGCACCGGCCAAGAGCCCGTGCGTACTCTTTATATTTGGTGGCGGGTTTATTCGCGGCAAACGCGACCAGCCGATATACAATTCCTATTTCAATACCCTCGTCAGAAATAAATATGTAGTGGTGTCTCTCTCCTATCGGCTGGGTTTGGTTGGCGCTAAACGTATTACACCTTTTCGCGTAAAGCCACTGCGCAACGCTATCAACATGGCAGTAGAAGATGTATATGATGCTACTAACTGGGTATTGAAGAATGCAACGATGCTGGGTATTGATCGCGCTATGATTGTTGTGTCGGGGTCAAGTGCCGGTGCCATTTCTGCGCTTCATGCCGATTTTGAAAAACGCAATCAGAAACCAATCGCCAACGTACTCCCTGCCGACTTTCAATATGCAGGCGTAATTGCCTTTGCCGGTGCTATATTAACTTTTGATGGTGCTTTGAAATACAAAACTCCCCCCGCTCCCACACTCCTGTTTCATGGTACTGACGACAAACTGGTGATCTATAACAAAATCAGACTCTTCAATAAAGCGTTCTATGGTTCTAACCACATTGCAAAAGTGTTTAAGAAGAAAAAGTATCCATACTATATTTACCGTGAGGTAGGCATGGGGCACGAGGTTTCTTTTACACCGCTTCAGGAAAAGGGCGATGAGATACTTTGGTTTATCGAGCAATATGTATTGAAGAAGAAGCCGTACTTTATGGATACCTCTTTCGATAATCTGAACAAGGTGCGCACGGTGAATCTTACGCCGAACGATCTGTATAGGAAGC
>NZ_DAIQRQ010000125.1:0-3914 GCF_036786105.1 Ohtaekwangia sp. | reverse complement strand
ATCTTATTCACGGTTAACGTGTAACAGATAACGGCTCCTGCTACTCGCTCTTCAACGCCTTTACCGGATTCTCGCGTGCTGCACGGATGGATTGAAAGCTGATGGTAATGGTTGCAATCAGTAACGAGATAGTTCCGGAAAGTATAATCGTCACCGTATCTATACCGGTATGAAATGCGAAGCCTTCCAGCCACTGCTGCATCAGGTACCAACCTAAAGGAGCTGCTATAGCAAAGGCGATCACAATGAGCAATGTAAAATCCTTAAACAATATACCCATCACCTGCATTACCGAAGCGCCCAATACTTTACGAATGCCGATCTCTTTGGCGCGTTGCTCCCCTACATAGGTAGAGAGTCCAAATAAACCGAGACACGCTATAAATATAGTGAGCAGCGTAAATAAAAGTATAATTTGTCCCATACGTTGCTCTGCACGGAACAACGCATCGAAATCCTGATCAAGGAAAGAGTATTGGAATGGTGAAGAAGAATATTTTTTCCACACATTCTGCAGCGTTTTTATCTGTGCTTCTTTATCACCGGGATTCAGGCGTATTGCCATTTCGCCATTCGGCTCACCGCCCAGTATAAATGCCAACGGCTTTACCTGGTTGCGAAGTGTCTCGAAATTAAAATCTTTCACCACACCAATAATCTTCATGTGCTTCGGCACATCATTGTTGTAATTATACATCTCCTGATTCTCCAGATTCTCGAAGCCCATCATCTTATAGGCAGTCTCATTAAGAATTACAGCGGATGAATCGGTAGGGAAATCTCGAGAAAAGAAGCGGCCCTCTTTCATGGTATAGGCCATGGTAGCAAGGTGATCGGCATCTACATAACAGTTATTCAACAAGAAATCCTGTTCTGTTCCTACCTTGCGCCACGCATTGCTCCATGTAATGTTCGGCGGCAGGTTGCTGGCGTAGCTTGCATTTTTAAACTCAGGATGTTGCAGCAGCTCATTCTTAAAGGCTTTACCGTTCTTATCGAGCGACCAGGTATGCAGCAATCGGATTACGTTCTCTTTATCGAAGCCCATGTTTTTCTCCTGCATAAACTTTAACTGCTTATATACTACCGCACTACCGAGGATAAGCGCGATCGAGATCATAAACTGAAACACGACCAGCGAATTTCTCAGCTTTGAATTTTTGAAACCGGAGCGAATTTTTCCTTTCAACACTTCTACCGGCTTAAACGCGGTGAGGTAGAATGCCGGGTAACTTCCGGCTATAAGGCCAACGACTACTGCAAATACAAGTATAGCTGCTATCACCATGGGATTCGCAAACTGCAAAAGTGTAAGCGTCTTCCCGGACAGCGTATTGAAAGGGTTCAACACCAGTGCAATGATGAGCAGCGCCAGCAACATGGAAACAAAACTATAGATCATGGATTCGGCCAAAAACTGCCCGATCAATCGGGTGGTCATAGCACCGATCGATTTGCGTACGCCTACTTCCTTCGCACGGTTGGCAGATCGTGCCGTAGACAAGTTCATAAAATTGATACATGCAATGAGAATGATAAACACAGCAATGGCCATAAAAATATAGATATACTGCATGTTGCCATTGGGTGTAATCTCATCCGACAGGTTGGAAGTTAAATGTATACCCAGCATAGGCTGAAAGATCAACCCCACTTTGTTTCCTTGCTTTTTAAATTCATGGAATGTAAAGCCTAAATATTTCTCCAGCTCCGCGCCCATGTGTTTTTCAACCATGCCATCGATCTGGGATTTCACTTTGCCCAGATCGCCACCTTCGCGAAGCCGGAAGTAAGTATATATATTGTTAGACGTCCACTGGGTGTTGGTCTTCATATAGTCCCATGTTTCTCCGGAGAGAATCATGTCGAATTGAATATGCGAATTGGAAGGAGCATCTTCCACCACACCGGTTACTTCGGTAGCACTTTTCTCTGATCCCCGCAGAATTATTTTACCCAGCGGATTTTCGTCACCGAAATATCGCTTTGCTGCCGACCTGGTAAGTACAACTTTGTTTGTACCCTTTAGTGCAGTATTGGCATCGCCGGCTACCAGCGGAAACGTAAAGAACTGGAAGAAGTTAGAGTCGGCCACAAGCATATACTCCTCTGTAAAGTTCTTGTCACCATAAGTCATCGGCATGGTACGCCACACGCCAAACCGTACGGCGCTTTCTACCGCCGGTATCTCCTGCACCATGGCATCGGCTACGGGAGCCGGTGAGGTTGCCATATCAAAATCATTTCCCTGCAGTCGTCCTGAAAAATATACCCGGTATATTCTGTCCGGATTTTGATGAAAACGGTCGAAGCTCAGTTCATCAGCAACATATAATAGGATGAGCAAGCTGGCGGCAATACCAATGCTTAAACCTGCAATGTTAATAGCCGAATACGCCTTTTGTCGCAACATAATGCGCAGGGCGGTTTTGAGATAATTTCTGATCATGCCTTGCTGGGGTTTGTGATTGGACGCAAGTTTTGGGGCGAACGTTGCATGCCGAACATTCTTTTTTGCAATCCTTTATCTCAAATTGTCCCGGGACTGACTGACAAAGTCTGCCAACGCTTGAAAACCCGGCTGGTATAATAGAAACACGGCCATGATGCAACTGCACCATGGCCGTGAATATTTCTTATACTACATGGCAACCTGCTATACCTGACTGATCAAATCCGTCATGATCTGACCTGCCTCGTGTATTACAAAATCCATATCATCATCCTTGGATTTTGTATCACCATGTTCCAGCAAGGGCAATCCCATGGCAGCCCGCAGTTGATTGGTGCGCTCGAATAATTTTTGTTCTTCCTTGTCGCGCTGCTTTTTCAGCTCTGCTTCGTTCAGTGAAACACCCGTTTCATGTTTGTTCAGCAAGGCTATATCTTCCAGCAAATATTTATAGGTGTGATTGGTGGCCATGCGTTGCTCGTGCAGTTTCTTCAACTGCGGCAACACGGTTGTAAAATCACCCGTCCTGGTATAATTTGTTTTGCTTATAATATCAAACGGCATGGCAGCAGGCTCGGTATCCTCGCCAAATTTATCCAATGGTATTACTGACGGAAATACAATATCCGGCATCACACCTTTGTGCTGTGTAGAGTTACCACTGATGCGATAGAACTTCGCGATGGTAAGGTTGAGTTGTCCGTAGGAACTTTCACCCGGAGTTTGACCTGCTATATCTGTACTGTCTTGTGTGGGCGCACCTAATATTTCATCCAGATCAATAACATTTTGCACAGAACCTTTGCCATAGGTTTGTGTGCCCATGATAATACCCCGGCCATAATCCTGTATCGCTCCGGAAAATATTTCAGAAGCTGAAGCACTCAGGCGATCTACTACAATACCCAGTGGACCTTCGTAGGCAACGGCATTGTCTTCATCACTTTCTACATCTACCTGGTTCATGGCATTGCGTACTTGTACCACGGGGCCGCTCTTAATAAACAAACCGGTAAGTTCAATGGCTTCGAGTAAAGAGCCACCACCATTCTCGCGCAAGTCGATTACAACGCCATCTACTTTCTCCTGCTTCAGTGTATCGAGCAGTAGCTTTACATCGCGCGTGGTGCTTTTGTAGTTGGGATTACCGGATTTATAGTCATTGAAATCAATATAGAACGCAGGAATGGAGATAACGCCGATGCGAACCGTTTTACCTTTAGCCTGATAACTATAAATCTCCTTTTTGGCTGATTGATCAGTCAATATAATTTTCTCGCGCACCAGCTCTACGATTTTTGTTTTGCTGCCTGCGCTCTTGCCGGCAGGCAACACCTCCAGTCGTATTACGGTACCTTTTGCACCACGAATCAATGCGATGGCATTGTCTATACGCCAACCGATCACATTCTGAAATTCGCCTTTTTCACCTTGTGCAATCGCTACGATGCGATCGTCTATA
>NZ_DAIQRQ010000091.1:0-13980 GCF_036786105.1 Ohtaekwangia sp. | reverse complement strand
ATCACGAGCGGACTTCTTAAAGTCAAACCCATTTTATGACGGACCATTTGACCCGGGCATGGCCGCTGCATATTATGTCATGCAGACGGGAATGGAGAGTCAAAGGAAAGCCATTTGTCTGCAAAATCCATTCGTCTGATTCGATTCTACCTGTCGTGATTAATGAAGCTACGTCTCGTTCTCTTTCTTTTTTGCTGCCAGATAATCTGATGGCAGCACGCCATACTGCTCTTTAAAATATTTCGTAAAGTATTTAGGTGTGTTAAAGCCTACTTTGTACGCCACCTCCCGAACCGATAACTGACTTTTTTCCAATAATTGCGCTGCATGTTGCAGACGAATTGTTCTTATAAACTCGAGAGGCGTCTTTCCGCTTAGAGCAAGAATCTTTTTAAAAACGTAAGCCCGGCTGATTCCAAGTTCCATGCCCAGATCCTGAATGGAGAAAGAGGATGAAGCTATATTTGCCTCTACAATTTTAACCGCTTTTTCCATGAACTTAACATCTAAAGGAGTTATCTGAAGTTCACTGGCCTTAACATCGAACGCCTTCCGAAATGTTTTCTGGAACTTCTCTCGCTGACTCAACAGGTTGTTAATTCTCGCTACGAGCACTTCAAAGTTGAATGGTTTAGTAATATAGTCTTCAGCACCTGTTTTCAATCCCTCGATGCGTTGCTCTTCGGTGTTGCTGGCGGTGAGTAAAATCACGGGAATATGCGATACACGTTCATCCGATTTAATCTTTCCACACAATTCAATTCCATTCATTTTTGGCATCGCGATATCACTCACAACCAAATCGGGTTGCAGGGACAGAACAAGATTCCAGCCATCGATACCGTTCTTGGCCTCATGTATTGTATATAAAAATTTCAAATTGTCTCTCAGGTAAAAACGAAAATCCTCATTATCCTCTATCAGAAGTAATGACTTCCTGGTTGTTTTACCTGAAGTTTTTTCTGAACCAATGGCAGCGTCAATATCATCGGGCTCGACCCGATCAGGGAGTTGGGCACTGGTGATAGCGACTTCTTCGATAGGTACTTGTACTGGTTGCAGCGGTGCTTCCGACAGCGGTAAAATAACTGTGAAGGAGCTTCCGACACCTACCTGGCTTTTAACCTCTATAGATCCGCCCTGTATTTTTACAAATTCTTTCGTGATGGCGAGGCCTAATCCGCTCCCTTGATTTACGATGCTTTGTGAAAGATCGGTTTGGAAAAACGGATCGAAGATTTTATCAAGCTTGTCTTTCGGTATGCCAATGCCTGTATCGCTTATGTCAATTCGCAACAATTGTTCATCTGCTTTATCGATCGTCACGGTTACACTGCCATTTTCAAGTGTGAATTTAAAGGCATTACCCAGGAGGTTGAACAGTATTTTTTCCAGTTTGTCATGATCAAAAAGTGTTTCATGGCGGCTGACCGCACTGTTAAACGACAGGGTAATATTTTTCTTTTCCGCAAGATCAGAAAATGAAAATACAGTATCCTTTATAAAAGCTATAACATCGCCCTTGGCAGGATTAAACTTTATTTCGTGGACTTCCAGTTTTTTAAAATCCAGTAATTGATTAACCAGATTCATTAAGCGTTTTCCGTTTCGAAGAACCAGTTGAAATTGCGCTAATTGTTCGGGGTCTTTTACTTTCGCTATAAGTCTTTCAATAGGTGCCAGTATTAGTGTGAGCGGTGTTCTGAACTCATGGCTTATGTTTGTAAAAAATTTTACTTTCAACATATCAAGTTCATGCAACCGCTGCATCTCCCTGCGCTCCTGTTCAATTGAGAATTTCATCTGCTCGCGCTGTTGAATTATTTTACGTGTAACAATGAGGAGGCAGACCACGATGAATCCATATAGTATAAAAGCAACTTTACTCTTCCAAAACGGTGGTTGGATAATAACGGCCAGCACCGCGTCATTCCTGCTCGGCACTTCATCGCCATTTACAGCTCTTACTTTCAGTAAATATTTTCCGGGATTTAAACTGTTAAATATGATTTCGTGATTCTTCGCATCTACCGGCAACCAGCCTGTATTTAATCCTTCAAGGCGGTATATATAGCGATCGCGCTGCGGGTTAAGATAATTTAATGCAGATAACTTTAATGAAAAGAAATTCTTATTGGGCGGAAGTATAATCTCTTTTGTTTCTGTAATTGATTTATCCAAGATTACCGAACCATCGATTTTCTCCCCTATATCAACCGGCTCCTCGTACAGCTCAAGTTCCGAGAAAATAATTCTGTCTATCAAGAAATCTTTACCCTGTTGATTTCCGCGAAAAATATTGAAACCGGTAGGTCCGCCAAATACCAACTCTCCTTTACGTGTTTTGAAGCTTGCATTTGAATTGAACTGCCTGCCCTGCAATCCATCCTGCTCGGTATAGTGCTTTACCGTTGCCCCCTGCAATGAACCTGCTGCCAATGTAATTTTAGAAAGTCCGTTCAATGTACTAATCCAAATATCACCAACGTTATCTTCCTGTATCGTTAAGACTGTATTTATAGTTTTATTCTCTTTAAATGTTGTGAAGCCGTTAATGGACTCATCAAAAACGTTTAAGCCATTCAACGTTCCTACCCACAAACGTCCCCTGGAATCCTTCATGATATCTAAAACGGTATTGCTACTCAGAGAATTGGGCCTTGAAGAATATTCAAAATGAGTAAATGTTTTATTTTTTTCAGAAAGCACAGCGATGCCGGCGAATGTGCCGAACCAGATATTACCATAGCGATCTTCATTGATCGCCTCGACCGTTGGAGATTGTAATGCATTGGCTCCCCATGTTTTTAACCTGTGAAACTTCCCGGTTCTTTTATCAAAGAGCGCAGCCCCGCCATCCGTTGTTCCAATCCAGATACGTTTTCGCGAGTCTTCGAAAATTTCCCAGACGTCCATACTGGGTATAGATGTAGTGTCGTCTGCGACATGCGTAAAATGCGTGAAATTCTTACCATCAAATTTATTAAGTCCGTCTTTATAGGTCCCAATCCATAGGTTATCATCAACATCCAGGCATAGGCTCACTACAACATTTCCGCTAAGGCTGTTTTTGTTCCCGGCTTCGTGGAGATATTGCTTAAAAGTCCCTTTCTTCCGGTCAAAATATAAAAGCCCGCCTCCGTTCGTTCCAATCCAAAGATTTCCCTCCTTATCTTCTTCAAACCGATTGATATCTTCAAAAGGTAAGCTATGAGAATCTGTAGCATAGTGTTTATATATATCGAACTGATAAATATTGGGATGGTAATAACTTACTCCGCGCTTATAGGTACCTATCCAAATGATTCCTTGTTCGTCTTTGTATAGATACGTAATTGAGTTCGCAATGAGGCTTGTTGGATCACCGTCAGTATGAGAAAGATACCGCACCGTATTTGTCTTCTTATCCAGCAGATTGATGCCTCCGTGATCTGTTCCAATCCACATCAATCCATTTTCGCCTTCCAACAGGCTTGATACAAAATTTGTGTCAAACCCTGACACTATTTCCTTCCGCTTTAACTTCTTTTGTTTTACATCATAGATAAAGACGCGGTTATTCGCCCCGGGCGCAAAAAGCCAAAGATCTCCATCTGCGTCTGCAACAAGCCTGTATTTCTGCACTGCCTTGTCTGCATCATGAAGAGCCGAAATCCGTTCAATTGCTACACCATGTTGTGCATTGGTTTCTATTCTTTCTATTATACCATTTGCATGTATCAGCCAGTAATTTCTATTCTTATCGATACAGAAATCGGTTATTTCATCCTTCACTATCGATAGTGGATCAGCAGCATTATTCTGAATAACAACATATCGCTCCTGCCTCGGGTGATATTTTATCAGCTTATCCGGTTGAACAAACCAGAAGGAACCGTCTGTATCCCGTATAATATTATTGAGACGGCTGGATACCCCATACTTTTTATAAAATGGATTGAGGTTACGCTTAAACGTTTCACTTTCCGGGTCGTAAAGAGTCAATCCCGCTGCAGTGACAACTGCTAACAATTTGTCGGGAGTCTCAAATATTTTATACGCGAAATCGTTAGGAAGCGAGGTGGTATCGTGCGGATCATTGACAAAGGATTTTATTGCGTAGCCGTCAAAACGATTCAACCCAAAGGCGGTACCAAACCAAACAAAGCCGCGGCTATCTTTATATATAGTCAAAACATCTGGGTGCGACAAGCCATCTTTCAGGTCAATTTGCTTGAATCTGAATTGCTCACTTTGACCGAACAGGAGACCGGCGGCCATATTAAAAAGACAGAAAAGATATACAGAGCAGTTTTTTCTGGCGAAAAAGTTCATTTGTATAAACAAGTTTCGATGTGAAATACGGTGACAGGTCTCATCTTGCGTTGTGTTACAGGACGATTATATGTCTTTGCGTTCAAGGACACTGGCTTATGCCGCAAGCATTTTCGCTTTTGAACACAAAAAATCAAATCAAATTAAAATCCAGGAATCTAACGGGACAATAAATATAATTTACATTATACTTTTCATCCCTTAAACACTCAGCATCCTTAATTTTTATGGGCAGGCGTAGATTTAAGGCTGCCGGCTGATGTGTGATGTTATCTTTGATGTGTAAACTCCAATCGTACTATTTTATAAGCATCAGGCAACCGATTCCCAATCATATTCAGATCAACGATCATATTTCAACCCAAAAAGTTGACTATTTATGACATTCTTTTAGCCGATTTATACCCATTATCGTCAAATCCGGGGATTAATGTCTCCCACAGCGCTAATAATGGGTATTTCTATTCAAACGTTTTCGTTATTTTTTTTCATCAATCGTTTCCATATACTCTTTGTGCACTTTTCTTAGATTCTTTCCTTTCTCCAAACAGTTTATTTTAAAAAACAAACGCCAAGAGAGCATAAGGAATTTTCAATTAAACCCACTAAGCCAGTGAACTTAAAACCAGTAATACTTCCCCGTAAAAGCAGCTTGAATGGCTAAGGGTAGAATGGAATCATGAAACAAACACAACTATAACCCCTTTAATTATGGAAAAGTCTATACTTCAGCTAACCCGATTGTACCTGACGTTAGTATTTGTATGTTGTTTGTCAATTATAGCCGTTGCGCAAAATATAACCATCTCAGTTGATGCCACACTTAATAAGCGCCTGATTTCGCCCTATATCTATGGGCGAAATGAAGATTTCAAAGCATCCGATAATTCACAATTTTATAAAGATGCCGGATTGCGTTTTGCGAGAATGAACGCTGGTAATAATGCATCTGCTTATAACTGGCGCGCGAAGCTCACTGTACACCCCGACTGGTATAATAATGTTTATGGCAGTGATTGGGATGCACTGGCCCAGAAAATAAATACCGACTTTTCAAACCTCCAGGGTATGTTCGCCTTTCAGCTATTGGGCAGAGTAGCATCGAACAGTAATAACAATTTCAACGATTGGGCTTTCAACCAGGCACAATATTGGTCTGGCGTAAGCCAAAACCTGGCCGGAGGCGGTGTGCCCAACACAAGCGGGGGCAGCAAGGCTCTGGTTGATGGAAATATTGAATTGTTCAGCAAACCGTGGCCGGCCGACTCTTCGGTGGCAATTCTTAATCACTGGTTTGGAGCTAACGGTAAAGGTTTTAATAAAAGCAAGTTCGTATACTGGAACATGGACAACGAGGTAGATGTATGGAATGGCACGCACGATTGGGCTATGCCAACCTTGCTATCCGCCTCAGCCTTCATGGATCGCTATATAGCCCTGGCCAAAAAAGCGAAAGCGTTGTATCCGGGCATCAAACTTTGCGGACCTGTTACAACCTCTGAGTGGCAATGGTATAAATGGTCAACAGAAAGTATATATATAAACGGCAGGTATTATCCCTGGATTGAATACTTTATAAAACGCCTTGCCGATGAATATAAAGCAACCGGCATCAAGCTGGTGGATGTAATCGATATTCATAATTACCCCTGGTATAATAACGATGACGCTGCCGCGCTGCAGGGGCATCGGATTTATTACGATGAAACCTATGATTACCCCGGATCAAACGGCATCAAAACAATGAATGGCGGATGGGATGCCACACTTTCGAAACAATATATATTCAAACGCATCGATGGATGGCTGAATGAACATTTTGGAACAAACCATGGCATCACGGCCGGTCTGAGTGAATGGGGCGCCATGTCGAGCAGCAATCCCAATGTTATATCCGCTATATATGCTTCGCATCTCGGCACATTTGCCAACAACGGTGTGGAGTTTTTTTCTCCCTGGATATGGTCGCCCGGTATGTGGGAAACCCTGCATCTCTTTAGCCGGAATGCGAAGAAATATAGCGTATCCAGCACTTCCTCACTCGAAAATACCGTATCGGCGTATTCTTCTGTGAACGAAAATGCGGACTCATTAACGGTTATACTTGTTAACCGCGATATGAGCTCTTCCCGCACGGCAACAATCAACCTAACCAATTTCAATGTGGCCAACGGCAGTTACAAAACATTGCAGTTATCATCGTTACCAACAACAGAGACCTTTGTATCGCATACTCAAAATGCATTGAAGTCAAACACAGTAACGGTAAACTCAAATTCACTCACGATAACTGTTCCGGCACTTTCTACAACAGCCATTCTGCTCAAGAGAGCTACACCGGTTACATACGTTACTCTCGCGAACCGCGCCACAGGCATGTTAATGGATGGATTATGGGGAACGGATGGAAGTACGGCAGCACAATGGCATTTTAGCAACAGCCTGGCCCAGCAATGGGTAATAGAAACCAGTGGAAGTTACATTAAGATCAAAAACCGGGCATCAGGTTTATACCTTGATGGCAATGGAAGCACAAACAACTCATCGGGTGTAATTCAAAAAGCTGCCAGTACAAGCACTACGCAACAATGGCTGCAGGTAGCCGCAGGGAGCTATGTAAAGTTTAAGAATCGCGCAACAGGACTGTATATTGATGGCTTGGGATTAAGTGCAGATCGTTCGATATTAGGCCAATGGAGTGCGAGCAGCAGTTTCAATCAACAATGGTCAGTCTCCATAACAGAAACCATATCAAGCGCACGCGAAGCTTCTGCCACCAGCCCTTCCGATGAATCACGCCATCTGGAAAAATACCCGTATCCCAATCCCTTTGTAAACGGATTTACGCTTGGCATTTCCCAACAAGATGAGGTCGTTCAGGTGGTGGTGTCTGATATGACGGGGAAGAAAATGGAAACGATAACTCAACCGGCATCGGGTTCTCTGCTGCTCGGCACTATGCTTGAGCCGGGATATTATATCGTTACTGTATATACCAAACGTTCATCGGAGTCTTTTAAGATTTTCAAGAAACAGTAACAACAGCAACCCTTATAGGTCATCTCAGCGATTTACGAAGGAACCCCGACAGATGTATACCTGCCAAATACTTCGTATAAAGTACTGAGATGGCCTTGATAATATTAGAGCTCTCCTGATACCATAAATATACCGGAGGAGCTTAACATAAATATCTCTGAATAAATATAGTATGAATCAATTGCTACAGTACATCCCAAAAATCCTCCGGATTCAAACATTGCTATGTATTTACTGGGCAACTCCACTATTAGCACAGAACGTAACCATTACAGTGAATGCCAGCCACGACAAGCGGGCGGTATCGCCATTCATATACGGATGCAACAACTCCTTTGATAAACCCATTTCATTTTACAAAGATGCAGGCTTGCAATTTTCACGCATGAACGGGGGTAACAATGCAAGCCGCTACAACTGGAAGAGAAAAATAACTTGTCATCCGGATTGGTATAACAATGTATATGGGATTGACTGGGATGCGTTTGCGGAAAAGATTGACAACAACTATCCTACTATGCAAGGCATGTTTGCCTTTCAGCTGCTGGGGCGGGTAGCTTCAAGCACTGCACACAATTTCAACGACTGGGCTTTCAACCAATCGCAATACTGGCCCGGCCATAGCCAGAATTTAGCAGGAGGCGGTGTGCCGAATACCACTAACCCGGGCGGCAAAGCTTTAGTCGAAGGCGATACCAGTCTCTATACTATGCCCTGGCCAGCCGATTCTTCCGTTGCCATCCTCGACCATTGGTTCGGTGCCGGAGGGATTGGACTGGATAAGAAACAGTTCTCATACTGGAGCATGGATAATGAATGTGACATTTGGGACGGAACTCATGACGACATTATGCCTGACTTAATAACCGCCTCTGCCTTTATAGATCGCTTTATTGAGTTAGCCAAAAAAGCCAAGGCGAAATTTCCCGAGATCAAGATTTGCGGCCCCGTTTCCACCAGCGAATGGCATTGGTATAACTGGAAAGGAAGTGGCGTTACGGTGAATGGTAAATATTACAGTTTCCTGGAGTATTTCATTATGCGATGTGCTGACGAGGAAAAAAAATCCGGTGTCAGAGTACTCGATGTAGTTGACCTTCATCATTATCCGTATGCACCTACAGATAATGATGCACTTCAAAATCATCGGGTGTTTTACGACAAAAGCTATAATTATCCGGGCGCAAATGGATTAAAATCTATTAATGGCGGCTGGGATAACGAGCAGACAAAAGAATATATATTTCAAAGAATCAATGACTGGCTGGAGTTACATTATGGTTCCAACCATGGCATCTCCATTGGGCTCAGCGAATGGAGCCCGGGACCTTCCGAACCTAACCTGGCCTCTGTTATATACGCATCGCACCTGGGCACCTTTGCCAACCATGGAGTAGAATATTTTTCGCCATGGTCATGGTTTACCGGTATGTGGGAAACGGTGCATTTATACAGTCGCTACGCAAAAGGCTATAGCGTATCCAGCACGTCTTCTCTTGAGAATACGGTTTCTGCCTACACTACAGTAAATGATGCAGTGGATTCCATGACCGTTATCATCGTAAACCGTGATGTGAGTTCACCACATAACGTAACTGTAAACCTTAACGATTTTTCAATGCAGCCGGGAGTATACTCTACGTTACAGTTATCAGCATTGCCGGCAACCGAAACTTTCAAATCACATACTGACAATGCTTTGAAAGCAGGCACGGTAACAGCAACTAAAAATTCCTTTACTATATCTGTACCAGCACTATCAACCACAGCAGTCTTGCTATCCGGATCGCCTGCGTCAGTGGTAGGAATCGAAGAGAATAAAGAGCAAATCGATGGCATTATCCTTTATCCGAATCCTGTTTCTGACAAGCTGTTCATAACCATGCCCTCGCACGCAGAGGGTGCTGCTGAAATCACAGTACAAGACCTGAGAGGCCACCGGGTGCAATCTTATCAAAAAGATTACCATGGAACTTCTCTGCTTACGATAGATATGTCAGCAATCCCTGATGGATTCTATCTGTTGTCAGTACAGCAGTCTAATAAAATAAGTGTATATCAGTTTATTGTTGCGCGATGATATCAAAATCGATTTTCAGGTCGCTTTTAATACCGTAACCATTGCCCAGAAACCGTACTCCTTACAAGCCAAAAGGGTTCGTAAGAATGTCGACATGAACTGGCTTTTTCACAAAGGCGACATAGCGATGAAGCACGCGGTAAAAGCGGGTGGCCAGGGAGGCTTGGCTGATACTAATGTTATAATTCTCAGCAGAAGCATCTGCCCTTTTACAAGCTAATGATGTGATTCTGATAATGAACGACACGCGCATCGATAAACTGTCCGACTTACTTCAAGCGCAAACATCAGTCGCAGGAACAAGCACAGAAGTAGTGATACTCCGTAATCAGAAAGAGATAAAAATTAGAATTAGAGTAAGCAATAAAAGATAGATATACTACGACGCATACATATACGTCACTCTTGAATAGGAATAATCATCTTCTGTTGTGGCTAGTAGGAGCGTTAATTTCTCTTGTTCCTATTCCGGCATCTGCACAAAAAACAAAAGTGGCATGCGTTGGCAATAGCGTTACCGCAGGATATGGTCTCGCCAATCCTTCAACAGAAAGTTATCCAGGCCAAATGCAGGTTTTATTAGGAACAGATAAATGGGAAGTAATAAATTTTGGATCAAGCGGCCGGACGATGCTAAAAGCAGGTGGCTACTCTTATTGGGATGATCCGTTATACCAAAATGCACTTGCTTCCAATCTGGATATTGTTCTCATTGGATTAGGTACGAATGATTCCAAACGATGGTTGTGGGACACACAAGGATCAAAATTCGAAAGCGACTATACAGAAATGGTCAGGTCGTTTGAAGCACTGCCCTCCCAGCCCGATATCTGGGTATATCTGCTGATTCCCGGAGAAAAACAGGATTGGGATATCTACAACTCCTATATAAAAGACAAAGTAAACCCTGTAATCAAAAATCTTGCTTTAAAAAACGGTTGGGGTCTTATCGATATGTATAGCGTTTTGAGTGAGCGAAAAACAGAATGGTATCTTGAAGATAATGTTCACCCCTCAGTAACGGGAGCAGGGCTAATAGCGAAGGCAGCCAGCGAAGCATTGCAGATGCGCAAACCAGAAATAACTTTTGTAAATAACAAAGTCGTTGGTCCGGATGGGTATCAATATCAATGGTACATTGACGGATTTCCGGTTGCTGCCAGCATTGGAGGAACCCAGAGGGAAATGGTTGTTTCCAAATCCGGCGCTTATAAAGTTTCTGTCAAACGAAGTGAGAACAGCGAAACCAGAATTATTTCAGAAGAATTATTCGTTACCGTAACGATCACGTCCAATGAAATTACCTTACAAAATGCAATAAGAGTCTCTCCGAACCCCGTATTCGACACACTGTATATATATACCCAGGAGCATCAAAAAAAGAACCCTTACAGGATTACCGATTTATCCGGAAAAATTTTCTTATCGGGAGTGCTCGCCGAAAAGGAAGAAAAGATCGATATTCAGGATCTTACCCCCGGCACCTACCTTCTCTCCATTGGCGACCAGCAAATAAAAATATGTAAGCCCTGAATAAGCCATCAGCCTCATCAGGAAACGATTAAAGTTAAAGACTATATTTTCATCTATGCGATTGCATAATTATAGGGTAATGAAAGGAATTACAGTAATATTACAATCAAAATAAAATCATTAATCATCCATTAAAAATTTACATTCTTTTTATGAGTAGATCCTCACTTTTGCCAGAAAGGCGCCATTATTTAATTATCGTTGTGGTTTGGCTGCTGGCAGGCTCCGCTATTGCGCAAAAAATGAAAGTCTCACAGCCCGCGAGATCAATCCGTGTAGATTTCAATGCAACCACGGGACAATTAAATACGATGTTTAAAGAATGCGTTGGGGCGGGTCGCGCGAACGAAGGTCTTCGGGCAGATTGGCAGCAGCAACTCGCCTATGTAAAAAAGGAATGCGACTTTAAGTTTATCCGCATGCATGGTCTTTTAACGGACGACATGGCAGTTTATACACAGGATAAAGATGGGAATCCACTTTATAACTATATGTACATTGATGTACTCTTCGACTTTCTTCATTCCATCGGTATGAAACCATTTGTTGAATTGGGTTTCATGCCGGGTGCGCTTGCCAGTGGAAACAAAACTATATTCTGGTGGCGTGGCAATGTTACCCCTCCAAGAGATTATGAAAAATGGGAGGCGCTTATTAAGAATCTTGTTCAGCATTTTACCGAACGATACGGAGAAGAAGAAGTAAAAAGCTGGTATTTCGAAGTATGGAACGAACCTAATCTCGATGGCTTCTGGGCAGGAACGCAAGAGGAATATTTCAAATTGTATAAGCATGCTGCCCATGCCATTAAGAGTATAAATCAGTCGTACCGTGTGGGAGGACCCGGAACCGCCGGGGCAGCATGGGAGCCGGAAATGATTGACTTCTGCGTCAGAAATAATGTGCCTATAGATTTTGTAAGTACACATGCTTATGGTGTAAAACAGGGCTTTCTCGATGAGTTCGGCAATTCCGGCACCGTGCTCGATAAAAATCCAATGAGCGTTAGCGGTGATGTGCTTCAATCCCGAAAGGAAATTTCTGCGTCTGCTAAACCCAACCTTGAACTACATTATACCGAATGGAGTGCATCCTATACACCGGCGGATCCCATTCACGACAGCTATCATGAAGCATCCTATATATTGCAAAAGCTTAAGCAAGTTGGCACTGCGGCTAACTCTATGTCTTATTGGGTATTTACGGATATCTTTGAAGAGCCCGGCCCACGCTACACTCCTTTTCACGGAGGTTTCGGTTTGCTAACGACCCAGGGTATAAATAAGCCAGCCTTTTACGCCTATCAATTCCTTAATCGCTTGGGAAATATAGAGCTGGCGAACAAAGATGAGTCTTCTATTGTAACAAAAAGTAATAACGGTGACGTACAGGTTCTATTATGGGACTTTACCAACACACACCCCGGAGACTCTGTTCATAACCAGAAATACTACATCCGCGATTTGCCCGCTAAATCAAAAGGCTTTGTAAACGTACAAATCAATAATATTCCTGAAGGCAACTATGCCATTGAAATTTATAAAGTAGGTTACAGAAGTAACGATGCATACACAACGTATCTTTCTATAGGCAAGCCGGCGCAACTCACGCAACAACAGGTTGAACAGATAAAAAAACAAAATGATGGTTCGCCTTTCATCAAGGAAATTGTTCATGTAAAAGCGGCACTCCCCTTCTCTCGCCAACTAGACATTCGTGAGAATGATGTGCTGCTTTTAAAAATGACAAAGCTCTAAATACTCCAGGCATACCGCGATGCCAAATGATTCAGCAATATCATGTTGCATCGTGGGGAAAACACATACTGGCAAGCGTTTTTATCCCAGGTTGGTATAAACACGCTTGCCGGTAATGGTTAAATGACATATAATTTCAATTTCGAAGGTGTACTCCTTCCTCCGCCTGGCTTGTACCGGAATTCAAAGATATATATTGTAAACGGGCCAGCGGCTCAGACCAAAGCAAGCATCCATCCCAGGACTGAGAAAATCAATATATACATCGTCATTTCGAGCAATAGCAGTATTCGCAATTTTTGTTTCAATTGGAAAATAATTGATATCTAAAAGTAGTTAGATGCCCTTTATCGAAGCACACCAGATAATCTAAATTAAGGGTAACAAATGTCCACGTAAAATATTTTTTTAATCATTGGAATTGAGTTATCCGGATACTGACTAATAAAGTAAGGCCATCCCACGGAGTCGATGCCTCCTGAATACACTTTTCACCTTCGCGATTACAGTTTCACAACCTTCCTTTCGGAACTCACATCACCATAAGTACCAGCGAAAGCTTGATAATTTTTAAGACGGCTTCTTCCACAAATTGAAATTGACCTGATCAGTTAAATATTATTCAAGGATATTGATTTGTGATCCCCACGATAAACGCCACCTGCATTAACACGACAGTACATATAGTCTGTGGTTGCATGACACTCCGCTATTTATATTTGGTTAACCATGCAAAGTACTCGTGGTTGCCGGGCCATTCCATCCCCAAAAAAGGACTGCGGTTCATAAGAAGTCAAAAAATCGAAAAGTACACCATAAAAAGTATACACACCGATAATAACATAGTTATGCAATAAGCCATTGGGTTATACTTTAGACAACACATTAACGCATGATATAATAAGAAGAAGAAGATTTATTTTCCAGTCTCCTTTAACTGTAATGCTTCGATACCCCTTATTTTCTTTCATTCGGAAGTTTGTGCAGCCTGATGGTGATCTAAAATCTTCAATGTACTAGCGAAAAATCTTTCGCTGGTAACAATTATACTTTTGATGCCTTTCAATTGGACTAGGGTCGATTTTAACTAATACATCTTTACTGCAAACGATTACATCATTTCAGAATTCTGAATCGGTTGCGGTACTGTGAGGCACCCGATTTCTTCATCTGGCGGTGTGATAGTCTTTGTAACTCTAACCAAAAAACGTATGAAGAAACTTTACAGATGTTTAGGCATTTCCATGTTAATTCTGC
>NZ_DAIQRQ010000031.1:0-57896 GCF_036786105.1 Ohtaekwangia sp. | reverse complement strand
GTGTAGCCCCGGCAGGAATCGAACCTGCATCTTAAGAATCGGAATCTTAAATTCTATCCATTGAAATACGGAGCCAGGAGAAGCTGCGGCAAAAATAAACAAACCGTGTTACTGAAAAAAATCTTCAGGGTATTGTTGTGCTAAAAAACCGAAAACTTTGCAGTGCTAATACATAGAGATAGCAGGAAACAAGGCCTGAAGACCCCAATAGTTACAATGTAAAAGGAGTTCTATTGCATTCGAGTAACCATCTTAAAGATATGTAAAATGAAGATGTGGGCTGCAAGTTGATCACATTACCGTATGAACGCCACATAAAATATACATTTTTATTTCTGCAGGTCTCCGTAGCAGCGTTATCGCAGGATAGGCACCGACTCAGGTTATACAACTTCCTAACCGATGGTGCGTACATCTATATAATGTAGAGTGGCTTATAATAAATGTGGTAAAGTATAACCAGATTTTTTATTATGCATCACGATGGTGGTAAGCCGTATTTTTAATTAGCATAACAGCATTTTTTATTTATTTTAGCGGAACGTTACTTATACAACTATCAAATCCCACCCAAAGGAAACTATATTTTCACTTGTTACTCGTTCAGCTAATTCCAATCCGATAAGTATATCTATGAAAAAGTTCTTATGTTTTATCTTATTTATTTCAATCATTTCTTGCAGTAAAGATGACGATAAAAACCCCTCGACTACAGGTGTTACAAATGTTAAGTGGTCTAAAGCCTTTGGAGGAAGTGGTGACGATGAGGGCCTTGCAATAACCAATACAGTGGATGGAGGATCTATAGTTGCCGGATATTCGTCCACTGCAGATGGCGATGTGTCCAGCTATCATAGTGGTCCTGATAATGAAGCTTATGATTTCTGGGTATTGAAACTGGATGCTTCCGGCACGAAGCAATGGTCGAAAAGTTTTGGAGGATCTGGATTTGACGTTGCGTTCGCAGTAATAACCACAACAGACGGTGGCTACGCTGTAGCCGGTCGTTCTGGTAGCGATGATGGGGATGTTACTGATAATTATGGAAGTAGTGACTTTTGGATCGTGAAACTGGATGCTTCCGGCAATAAACAGTGGGCAAAAAGTTTTGGCGAAGAAGCCGGTGATGAGGCTACCTCTATCATTGCTACTTCAGATGGTGGCTATATTGTAACCGGTACTGTCTGGAACTGGAGTGGCAATACCGATTATGATATCTGGTTGCTGAAGTTAAACAGCTCCGGTACTATTGAATGGTCTAAGACTTTTGCAGGTACATCAAGCGAAGAAGCGTCTTCTGCTATTGCTACTGCCGATGGCGGATATGCCATTACAGGTTATACCAAGAGCACAGACGGTGATTTTACCAATACCCTCGGTGGCGATAATATGATGGTAATTAAATTGGATGCTTCCGGCAACAAGCAATGGATCAAAACGTATGGTGGCTCGGGCGATGATTACGGTCATTCTATTATTGCTACTGCTGATGGTGGTTATGCTATAGCAGGAAACACACTGAGCACTGATGGTGATGTTCCCGGCAATCATGGCCATTCCGATGGATGGGTAATTAAACTGGATGCTTCCGGTGTGAAGCAATGGAGCAAGACCTTTGGAGGTTCAGCTGATGACTATGCTAATTCTATTGTAACTACTTCAACCGGACAATACGTTGTTGCAGGATATATTGAGAGCACCGATGGCGATATACCTAAGAGTCATGGTGGTGACACCGATGCTTTCATTCTGACGCTTAACGCCTCTGGTAGTGAACTAACGGCCAAAACATTTGGTGGCTCTGGCCGGGACGAAATCAATCAAACTATTATAACAGCCAATGGAAAGAATATTCTAACTACAGGATATTCCAATAGCACCGATGGCGATATTTCCGGCAATCACGGCACTTCAAATAGTTGGGTGATGGATAGCTGGGTTATGGAATTGGATTTTTAATACGTAAGCAAATAGTAAATATCAGTTACTTCAGGTGAGCGGCGAATGCTGCTCACTTTTTTATAAAACATTCAGAAGCATTCACACTATACGAAGCCTTCATCCTTATAAACCTCTATAAATATCAATATAAAACTTAACATACTCTTCCAGTGATTCATACCGGGTCATCTCTTCGTCTTCCCATTTGAAATCGTTGATTTCTTCATCGATCAATTCTCCGGCTATTTCGTGATCAATAAAGAACACTCGTTTATCATTACCCAGAAGCGAGATAAAAGAATCATTACCGCAGCCATCCGTTCCGATGCATATTTTATTACGGCATAGCCCGGCTTCGTTGGGAAGTTTAAGAAAATCTCTATTGTGCTCAATCATCCAGTCGGCATCCGATGATATGGTGATGTAGTCAAAATCGTTGGATACATTTCGTAACTCTTCCAACAGTTGAGCCTGCTGACGATGAAAATCAATAAAAAAGTCGGGAAGCTTGATGCCTAATTCTTTCTCTACCTTTTCTATATCTAAAGTTCTATTCATAATACTTCATTATAAAAATCCTCCCCAGACTACAATGCACAAATAAAATCAACATTTACCTTTGTGAAACTTTGAGTCTTCTTTGTGATGCTTTGTGTAATTGGATTTTGAAAATTTCAAATGCACAACACACTCAATACCGCAGCACCCATCTAACACAGTAGCCTCAAGCCATTACAGTTTATCCTATGCCTTTTCAGCGTTTTGCAGTTCGCGTATCTCACGACCAATATGGCGATAGAATTTTCGCTCGGGGCCTTTGAGATGTTCGAGCTCTTCGTTCATTTCCTGTAACTTACTTTTCAGCGCTTCTGTTTTGCCTGTAGCTTTTAAGAATTTACAGTATTCAATGCGCTGCCGGTAGTTCGTGAACGTTGAATCCATTTCGATAAACACCTTCTCGGCTTCAGCAGTCCTTCCGGTATAGTGCAACGCCCATGCGTAAGCCGCGCGCTCTTCCGCTTTTTTGAAACGAGTTTCCGATTCAAGTTGCTGACCCCACGTTACTACGGTTGGATAATCTTTTTTGAGGTATGAAGTAAACAATACCTTGATGCGGATAACCGGGTCATCGGCCATAAACCCGGTGAGGCATTCCTGGTAGAGCGCCAGTGCTTCATCGTAGCGACCGTTGGCAGCATACGCATCGGCAAGGTTTACTTTATTGGTAACATTATCACTGAAGCGCAAAGCTTTTTCCAGTTGCTCGATCTTGTAGTTACTGTTCACAACTCCCTTTACACCTTCGGCAATCGTTTCTATACTTCGGCGATTATAAAAGCTGTGATACAGGTATATAGCACAACCAATACCCGGAAAAAGTACAATAAGCCAATACCAGCGTTGCTCTGCGCGGTTACTGTAAGCATGATACAGGCAGAATGCCTGCAGGATTAACAGGGGTGAGTAGAAGCCAATCATAGAGTATAGCGAGTTAGGTTCTAAAGATTGCGCAAGGTAACGCTTTTGGAAGTGGCAGGCAATGCGGCATAAAGCTATACCGCATTGCTTCTATTGGCTTGTTAAGTTATTCGCTGTTACTGGCCGTTGTGCGCCTGAAGTTCCACCTGGTTAAGCGGTATCAGGTTTACGTTGAATTTCTGCACTACCATATTCATGATCGGGTCATTCTTTATTTTTTGAATGATGCGATTGGTCTGATTGGCATCGTATCCCATCACCATCTGGTCGGTAAGACCGAGGCTTTTTACCGCATAGAAAAATCCTGCCACTACATACGGACCAAAAGGGGTTTGCGGAATATCAAATGAACTGCCTGTCATGTTGAACACTGTGTTGGGAAGATATTCTCCTGTATGATCAATGTTCTTAAGGCGCATATAGTAATTGGCCGCAAGCAAGCGTGATGACATGCGCGGATCACTCATGCATAACAAACCAGCAAATGGTTTTTGCATACGGCTTTGATTGATCAGTATATCTTTTGCATGGCGATTGTTCTGTGCATACTTTCTGATTTCATTCTGCACAGTATCCCAGAAAGGCACCGAAGGCTCTCCGTCATCTACGCGAATCAGTGCATGTATAGCGTAGTCGAGAATACCACAGGTGATCTGAACATTCAGCATCTTAAGCTCTGGGTCGGTAGCAATGGCTTTCTCCAACACGGTGCGTTGATGGCGCGGGTGTGTGCGCAGCAAATCGATACTGCAAATCCAGTCACCAGCCAGGTAGCCATCGTACGCATAATATTCCCGCAGCAAGTATTTTATCTTGGTATCATTGTCGATCACTACCGCGCGACCTCTCATATTTATCACCGGCTTCTCGGTTACGATCATCTGCTCAATCTCTACTCCTACGGCAGAAGCTCCGAGCATACCGCAATTCAGTGGAGAGCCATCAACAATTTTGAGATCGTGAACGTGGCTGATGTAATTATCGTTAGAGTCTTCTGTTAAGTGCCCGTGTGTTTGTATGTGCACGAAGTAACTTACCGGCATCTGAACATCCAGGCAGTTACGTTGTGCCTGCTCAAACGTGCGTTTGATATCCATCACAATATCAGGCGTAATAAACGATCCGGCAGCACGTATCGTATGCATTTCGATATCGATGCCTGTTTCTCTGAATTCTGCCGTGATCCGGTCGATCACATCAATCTGAACCTGGCTAAGATCACGCGCATCGGCACAGCCAACCAGTATGTGTACTTGTTTTTCTCTCATAATAGACGTCCCGGGTTTATGCCGCAATATATAGCTTAATGCGGAACATGCGAATCCAGGAAGCGTTTCTGTGTATTATTCCAGTTGTCGAGTAATTTAGAGCGGTTGACAGACACGGTTTGCAACGACTTGTTGGAAGCGTTTACAGAGGCATTGATATCGTTAATGGCTTTGTTATACTGATCGATATCGGATTGCGTGCGTTGTGCTGCGGGCTTTGAATCAAACGCTTTCTTTACTTTCTCAAACTCGTTGTTCTTTACCAGGAACTCGCGTTGCAGCGGTATATCTTTTTCGGCTTCGTTTTTATGAAACTCCAGCATCTTGCGGCAAGCTGTTACCAATGAACCATCTCCCTTAAAGGCACGCATGGTATCAAGTTTGGTAAGCCCCTCTTCGGCGAAACGTATCAGCGTGGTTCGATTCTGCTCCAGGCTGTTAATATCTTTTTTATTCCAGGCTTCAATAACATAGGCTTCCTGTTTGAAGCTCTTGAAAAATATAAGGTATACTCCGCGGTTATAAGCATTTACCTGGCCTACCTGCTGCAGCTTCTTCGACATTTTAGAGTCACCTCCTTCGATCAGTTTAACATTGTTTTTCGATGCAAAAGCTTTCAACACCGGGTCGATCTGATCCTGTGCCGATGACAACACTTCGCCGGCTTTGTCCTGTGCCAGCAGATACGCCTCCATGGCATCGTACGATTGCTCGGCAATCTCCTCCATGTCAACGATCTTATGGTAATCTTCATTGAATACTTTGAGCTCTATATCCCAGTACGCTTTGTAAGCATCGCGCAGGGTTGCATCTCCTTTAAAAGGACTAACGCGTGTAGCATCTTTCAGTGCGCTGCGGATGCTGGCTATCAATTCGCTGCGCCGTTTTTCCAGTTTGCGGGCACGTTTGCCATGCGCAAATTCGCTCATATAGCTGAGATAATTTTCCGACAGCAGTTTCTCACGGCTGCTGAAGAAGTCCATATACTCAACAGGGGTTTGAAAATTCTGCGCGGAAGCAAGGAAAGATGTAAGGGTCAATAACAATACACCGGTGAAGCGCATGATCATACAAGTAAATCAGGTTAGGTTAGTGATATTATAAATTTCATTTGTGGCTTGTCTCTTCAATGAGATCGGTCATCACATTAAAAGCCTCCGCAAGGTAAATATCCCGGGCCAGTTTTTTCAACCAGGTGTCATTAAATTTTCGGGTATATTCATCCAGGGCCACGCGTTGTTTGTCCTGCTGATTGTTCGCCACGGTATATGTGCCAACGGACTGACTGAAGGCGTGTTCCAGCAATGCATAGTGTTTGGTCTGCTCTATTGTATGTTTACTGAAATCGTCCCACAGGAGCAGCACCGGTTCGTGCTTCTTCTTTACTTCCGATGCCAGCCATTCACGGCTCTTGATCACTTCCTGAAAAGGTGCGGAAGATTGCACACGCGTGCTACTGTTCTTTTTCAATGACAGCAACGGCAATGGCAATAAAGGTTTGTAGTAAGTTTTTTTAATGACCGAGTCGAGCGGCAATGCAAAGGGCAACCTCGCTTCACCGAGGTCGAGTGCCTCGAACAGATCGGGCAGTACAACATCGGGGCATACGCCGCGGCCTTGCACGGCTCCTCCGGTAACACGGTATATTTTGTCGGTAGTAATGCTCGCATAGCCCGTACCCTGCTTCAGGCGATTATCCAGTGACGGTGGCTTTTGGGCGGGATCGAGGGGAAAGAAATTCTGCGCGGTTGCTTTTCCAAATGTAGTGCTGCCTACGATAACCGCACGATGGTAATCCTGTAATGCAGCCGCCAGAAACTCTGATGCCGAAGCACTTTGTCCGTTTACCATGAGAATCAGCGGGCCATCGTATACCGTGCCGCGATTCATATCCTTCAGTGTGGTAGCATGTTGCGCCTTGTCTTTCAGTATACCCAATGCGCCTTCGTCAATAAATATACCGGCCATGGCCATCGCTTCCTGCAACGATCCTCCGCCATTGTAGCGTACATCCAGAATAAGACCGTCAATATTTTCTTTCTTTAAATTGAGTATTTCCTTTGCTACATCGCTGGCACAGCGTGTGCCTTCACTCTCATCACTCCAGCGGGTATAAAAATCAGGTAACGAAATATACCCGATGGTATATTTATCTTTCAGTAAATAGCTGCGTGCGTAATTTTCTTCGAGCGATATCTTCTCCTTGCGCAGGCGTACCGTGCGTGTAAGGCCGCTGGCAGTTTGCACGGTGAAGTCCATCTGTTGATGGTTATCGTCAGACAGTACATCGTTTGCTTCTTCTACCGAGAGGCCGGTAACATCAATGCGTTCCTGTCCTTCCCATTGTAAACTCAGCAGTATATCGGACGTATGCAGCTCACCCGATTTCCATGCCGGGCCACCCGGTGCCAGCGCAGCAATGAGCACATCGCCACGGTCGTTCTCATCGAGCGTTACACCGAAATAATACCCTTCGGTGCTCAGCGATGACATAAAATTTTCCATCGCGGTTAACGGCAGATAGGTAGTATGCGGATCAAACACGGATGCGATCGTCTGGAAGTAAGCCGCGGCGAGGTATGCTTCAAACCCGGAAGGATGATTGAGTATGCGCTTGATAGCGCGCAGCTCCTGTTGCTTTCCGCGAAGGCGTGCATCGGGTTCATGGCGCGTATAGAAGTCAGCAGCATTGCCGGTATAATTTTTCAGCTTGTCGCCAAGCCGGTTGAATGCCTGGTACTTCAGCCAGTGTCTCCAGCGGTATACGCGCTCCTGATCGTTGAATGGCCATTTGGCTGTATCGTACTCAAAGAACTCGCGAAAGTCTTTTTTAAATGGCGCTGCCGATTGCTCTTCAATGATCGCTGACGAGCGCTGCAAACAACCTTTATATACCTGCGCCAGGCTGGTAAAGAAATTCCAGCCACTGCCGTTAAGCTCATCATCAAGTAACGATCTATACTTCAGCAATGGTTTGAGATCGGCTTCTGTAAAGAAAAGTTTGTCGGGATCGATCTCTCGTAACAATGCATCGTACACCTCACCCGAAAATTCATCGTTGACCGGTTTTGGGCTATAGTGTTGTTCGTTCAGTTTATGAATTAACAGGCGCGCCTCCCGCTCGTAGTTCGGAAGCTTTTGTGCGTGAACTACCGTGAGTAAACAACCTGTAATAAGAAAGAATATAAGACTACGCATGATTGCTGAAAGATCAAAAAATAATGCCTCTCTTCAAACACGATGAAAGGCGCTACCTGAAAATTTAGGGCCACAATTTAGCGCAAATGATTTTTTTTAAGTTATTTCAGCAGGGATTATAACCTGTGATGATGCAGACATGCTAAATTTTTTAATGAAGACCCAAATACCGGAAGGACAGGATAACTCGCGGGTGCTTGCTTTCCGATACTATCTGTTAGCCATTTCCCTGCTCGCTTTTCTCGGTGTTATACTTGAACTGATCATCGATTTCAGAAGTATATCGCTATGGTATATGATTGTACTCACCATAACGCCAGCCCTGTTGCTGATGCTCTCGCTGCTGCAGGTAAGACACCGCTGGCTGGTTGTTATCAATATACTGTTTATACTCACCATTAACCAGGTACAAATTCTCAACAACCCTATGTTCTTTCATACCTGGGTTTTCTGGATGGGGCTTACACCGCTGTTCCTTACCATGTTTACCCGCACCATCGAAACGATTGCACTGACGGTGATTATTCTGTGTTTTATTATCGGCAACGGTATATATGTATCCAGCGGCAGCAGTACATACGAAACGGTGGTGGTTCCTATCAACTTTACGGCCGCCGGTGTATTGTTCACACTCGTCACGGCTACCATTGCAATCCTGTTCAGTTATACGCAGCATACAGTGCAAACACGGCTGGTGAACCAGAACCTTACCCTGCAATTGCTTACTGTTGAGGTTGAGCAACAGAATAAGTTACTGAAAGATCAGAACGAAGAGATCACCCAGATCAACAACCGCCTGGAAGAAGCCAACTTTCACCTCGAAGAACGCGTAGCCGAAAGAACACTGGAGCTGGAAAAGCACAACCAGAAACTAACCGAGTATGCCTTTATCAACTCGCATCTGCTGCGTGGACCACTTTGCAGCATTCTTGGACTCATCAACCTGCTGAACAAAACATCCCTGTCAGAAACCGAGAAGGAAATACTGGCACATCTGAAAGACTCCAGTCATAACCTGGACGATGTGGTGAGCAAAATCGGCGAGGTACTGGCTACGGAACCGAGCTTTGATCGCGAAACGATCCGCAATCAGAAGGCATAAATATACCGGTATATATGGCAGTCGTAAACGCACATCATACAGAGATACTGGCGGCCATTCAAAAAAATTCGGGCAAGGCCAGCCAGCATACATTTCAGGACAGCTACCTTGGCAACACACATCCGCGCTATGCCATTCGCGCCCCCGTACTTCGCACCATCGCGCGCGCATGGATGAAGCAGCACCGCGATCTCTCTGCCATTGCTTTCGCTAAACTTCTTACCAGTTTAATTGAAGCTGAATCATCTACAGAGAAGTGCATGGCCGGTATACTACTGGACTATTCAACGGATGAGCAACGTAATTTTGATCCGGCGCTATTTGATCACTGGCTTGATCATCTCATAGGCTGGGCGGAAGTAGATGCTGTTTGCACCGGTGATTATACTGCGTATGAGATCGATGGCCGGTGGAAAAAATGGAAACCATTGCTCAGGAAGTTCTCTAAAAGCGCCAACATACAGAAGCGAAGAGCATCACTGGTGTTGTGTTGCTCGCCGGTACGCAGGCAAGCTTATCCGGAAATGGCAGCGATAATATTCGAGAATATTGATCGCCTGAAAAGTGAAAAAGAAATTCTGATCACCAAAGCCATATCATGGATACTGCGCAGCATGGTGAAGCATCACGCTGCATTGGTGCAAGCCTACATCGATGCTAACTTCGATACCCTGCCGAGAATAGCAATACGCGAAACACAAGTGGTGCTCAACACGGGTAAAAAAACCAAAACCGTTAGCACACGTATGGTAAAAAAAAAATAAAACCCTGGAGTGATCCAGGGTTTAAGAGGGACTGGGAAGTTTCCAGGGCAAAACCTGGATAATGGGCTGCGGCGGATTATAGATCCTGCCGGGTTCCGAACCCCCAGTTTATAAAACCTTCCGTTTTTTCTGCATAATGTTGCTGCAGCACTTGCATTACGGCTTCAATGATGCTCTTTACATCGCGATCTTCTTTACCGGTAGCAATGCTTTTACGAAGCAGCACATCTCTTTCTGCAAATGCCTCCTGCATTAATCGCGCATACTTCAAACCCTGATCGTGCTTTAGTTTAGCAGAGCTTATGCGATAATTAAGGTCAGCAATCAGGTGAGGTTTCACCGGACTCATGGCACCCTCGACCGCATGTTGCTGAATGATCTTTTCTGCCAGTGATATGAGTGCTTCCGCGTGTTGGGGAATAGTAAAGGTTTCGAAGCGCGCTTCCGGTTGTTCGCGCGAAGTGGAGGTAGAGTCAATATTCATCATCAGCGATCTCTGCAGATTTAACCTGTACATGTAAAAAGCTCGTATCCGTAAATATATCGAGCAGTCGTCTCCGGTAGTCTATTGTCTGCCCCGGCTTTACGGGTTGTCGTATTACCACCTCGGTAGTGTGACGAGGCCCTCCGCTGCGCGAATAGGTAACAGTCAATACAATGTCAGTATAAGTAGCCAGCGATGACCGGTTAACAATTCGACCATCGATTACAGATTGATTGATGGCATTTTTGCGCCAGCTATAGCGCGTAGCGAGATAGTACGCACTATACTTCTTTTCTCGTTCATAAATTGGATTGTAATGCTTGCGCCAGGATGCAAAATGTCGGTTACGATTAGATGATTTGCGAAGTGATTTTGTATCACCACTGAAGGTAGCCTGCTCGTTGCGCGTTACCACCACAGGCTGTATACCCTCTGCCTCAATAGATGAGAACCGTACTTTACCATCTGCTACCGTAAGCGTGGTAAGGCTATCTTCTTCTTTTACATTGAAGGATGTGCCGAGCACCACAGCGGCTGTAGTACGTGTAGATACCTCGAAAGGCCGGCTGGCATCTTTTCTTACCTGGAAATATCCTTCACCTTGCAGCTTTACCTTGCGCGATGCATTGAAATCTTTCGAATACGAAAGACTGCTGTTTCGGTTCAGCCATACACGCGTGCTGTCGGGTAAATATACTGTGAGCACTTCGTTTCCTGCGTGGTATGCAATTTCTTCCTGCCTGGGTGGATGTATCGAACGGAAAGGCCAAAGTATATAGGCTCCCATCAATACAACAATGATGCTGGCAGCAATCTGCCACCAGTTCTCTCTCAGGAATAAAGGAATAATTCTCCCCGGAGCATTTTCACGTTCTGCACGATCGTAGAACCGCACAAGCTCCGCTTCAGTAGCGGCATCCGGAATCTGTAGCTTTATGCCCGAGCTGTCCCATATCTTTTTCGCATCACGAAACAGATAACGGTTTTCTTCTGATTCCTTCAGCCAGGATTCAAAAATGACACGTTCTGCTTCGGTGAGATCACCGGACAGGTACGCGGAAATTTTTTGCCAGGTAGTTTCGGGTGTCATGAAACGGGTAGTTCGGTTAAAGTAAAGCGCTTAAAGCTTTACCTCGTTTTGTTTGTTGCCGGCCGCAGGAGTATGCTTTACATAGGCAGCACAGGTATACTGCGAGCAGGCAGATACGGTTAAAGCCGTAATGATTAAGATCAAGCCAATAACAGATTTCATAATGTTCAAGTTTGAGTCCTTAGATCTTCTCCGTTTTCTCTATAGCACATGACCGGGCCTTCCCCCCTAATGCGGCATAGAAAAAAGATCAGAAAAAAAATAAGCGATAAAGACTTATGCCAATACCCATCGCGGTGGCCAGAAATTCCAGTGACAGAAACGGTTTGAGCTCATTACGAAGCTTCTCCAGGGCAATGCCCATCTGGTTTTCTACCGTTTTAACGGAGAGTCCCAACGTGTCAGCGATTTGTTGGTGTCTCAGGCCTTCGTGGCGGCTTAGTATATAAATTGCCTTGCACTTGGGAGGCAGGTTTTCTACAGCTTTTCGTACACGCACTTCCAGTTCCTGGTATTCTACACGTTCCGTACCCGCAGCCATGGCGAGCTTTTCCAGGCCAGCATAGTCTTGCAGCGGTGAAATCTTTTTATTCGAACGCAGATAATTATACGATGTATGCGCGGTGGCTTTAAACAGGTAATGTGTAATCTGTTCGCCGAAGATAAGCTGATCGCGATTCTTCCACAGTCTGAGAAAAACCTCCTGTACAATATCTTTGGCCGCATCGGCATCGCTCACAATATTATAGGCAAGGTTGCACAGGCTTTTATGATGCTGCCGAAACAGGGTTCCAAAATCATCTGCAGCGTTCTTTTCCATGAAAGCCGTTAGCGTAGTTTGATGCTCAGTCGGTAAACATAGGAAAATTCACGCAAGTGCAAGATTGTTCAAACTTTTTTTTAACAGGCTTTGGGGGGTATTATACCAGCAGGTGCTATCATTCGAACAACCCTCCAACATTTTATGAAAAAGAGAATTGCCATCGTTGAAGATGATACAGATGCCCTGAAATTGTTACAGGTAATTTTAACAACGGCAGGATTTCAGACGGATCTTTACCCACATGCACAGGATCTTCTTAATGCACAAGTCCATCTTCCCGACCTTTACCTGATCGACATCAACCTGGGCAATGCAAGTGGCCTTGATCTTTGCAGACAATTAAAATCACAACCGGATACGCAGCCTATACCTGTAATCCTGATCTCTTCCAGCATCGACCTGCGTGAACAAACCCTCGAAGCGTGTGCCGATGATATGCTCGCCAAACCGTTTGACCGCCAAACGCTAATGGAAAAAGTTCTGCAACACATGGCATCATAAACAATAATCTGCTTTCATAAAAAGAAAAGTATAATTTGCGCGCGCTATCTCCACATGCTATGCACCACTCTTCTAAAGGGACAAGTCTGCTCTTGTTCGTACTGATCCTGACTACATATACGGGATGTACCAACACATCGCGAAAGGAAGCTGCCGCTGCGCCCGCACCATCTACGCCCGCAATCTATTATACCGTGGTTAAAAGCTATACGCACGATACAAGCCTGTTTACCGAAGGTCTGCTGGTATACAATGGTCAGCTTTTCGAAAGCACGGGGTCGCCATCTGATATAGCGGAAACAGAATCGCTGGTAGGTATTATTGATTCCACTACCGGCAAGATGGATAGAAAGATCACGCTTGATCGCTCGAAATATTTTGGAGAAGGCATTGTGTTTCTGAAAGACAAGCTTTACCAGCTCACCTATAAAAATCAGACAGGCTTTATTTACGATGCAAAATCATTCAAGCTTCTCGGCCAGTTCAAGTATACAAACAAGGAGGGCTGGGGATTAACTACCAACGGAACGGAGCTGATTATGAGCGATGGCACCAGTACATTAACGTTTTTAAATCCGGATGATCAGAAGCCGGTAAAGACGTTATCGGTAACCGAGCAAGGTAACGCACGCGATAATCTCAATGAGCTGGAGTATATCAACGGCTTTATCTATGCCAACGTGTGGACGAAGGATTACATAGTAAAGATCGACCCGGCTACCGGAAACGTAGTGGGCAAGATTGACCTGAGCTCGCTGGCAGAACATGCCCGCAATAAAAACCGTGGCTCTGATGTACTGAACGGAATTGCCTACGATGCCACTGCTGACAAAATATACATTACCGGCAAATTGTGGGCTGATATATACCTGATAGACTTTCCGCATTAATACAGCAGCCGTGGTGTATATACCGGATGCCGCCAGTATATATACCACGTGAGCCGCTGAGTTTTATGATTGCCTGTTCGGATCGTAGTTCACCATCCAGTTAATGCCATACTTATCGATGAGCATACCAAAGTAAGCACCCCAGAATGCATTCGACAAGGGCATGGTTACGTTACCACCTGCCGCAAGACCATTGAAAAGCTTGTCAGCTTCTTCTTTTGAATCGGGTTGAATAGCAATAGAAACATTATTACCCACCGATACCTGGCCCATGGATGACGGTGTATCGCTTCCCATCAAAACGGTGCCATGCCCGATCGGCAATGCCATGTGCAGGATCTTGTTTTCTTCTGCTTTATCAACCGGGTGATGCGGAGCCATTTCCTTAAAACGCATAACGGTAAGAAACTCGCCACCGAATACTGACTTGTAAAAATTGAAAACTTCTTCACAATTGTTGTTGAAGCTGAGGTAAGGATTGATTGCTGACATAATTGTAATTGTTTTATAGATGTTATAATGATCGCGTAAAATACATAATCAATACGGCCTATGCTTTACATTCATGCTATCATGAATTTACCTTCTCCTGGCCCACTATATTTGCTGTATATGAATGGTTGAACAATCACCATTTATATGGTATCATGAACTGCTTGCCATCACAAAAGTACTGCGTGCCATGATGAATGCCGGGGTGCAAATACGGCTTTGTAACGGGTTGACTCCGACAATCGATTCTGTTAGTTTTGACATAGAAAGATCAGCAGTCTTTTTGCCTTAACCCCAGAAAAAAAATTCAGTTATGAAACACATCTCCATTCTTGTTCCCAAAGGCGCAGCCGCGCTGAGCTGCATTGAAGGTGCCAATACTGCTTTTACCAAAGCCAATGATTTTCTGGCAAGCTTCGGCAAGCCTCCGTTGTTTGATGTAAAGCTCGTAGGCATAACAGAAGAAGCACAAGTATACGACAGACTGTTTCATGTGCGCCCTGACGCATCGATAGCATCTGTTACCAAAACTGATTTAATTATTATACCGGCTGTGAATGGCAACATGAATGATGTAATTGCTGCCAACGAGGAGTTCTTTCCATGGATTGTTAAGCAACACCGGCAAGGAGCAGAAGTGGCAAGTCTTTGTGTTGGAGCTTTTCTTCTTGCCGCTACGGGATTGGTAAATGGCAAGCGATGTGCAACGCACTGGCTGTCGGTGAATGAATTCAGAAAATTGTTCCCCGAAGTAGAGCTGGTATCCGACAAGATTATTACCGATGAGCAAGGTATATATTCCAGCGGAGGCGCCAATTCATTCTGGAACCTGCTGATATACCTGCTGGAGAAATATACAACCCGTGAGCTGGCCATTCTCGCATCCAAATATTTTGCTATTGAGATTGACCGTGAAACGCAGTCACCTTTCATTATGTTTAAAGGGCAGCGCGATCACCAGGATGAATCGGTAAAGAAAGCACAGGAGTTTATTGAGAATAATTTTCAGGATAAGATCACAGTCGATCAATTATCCAGTGTTGTAGCCGTTGGCCGCAGAAGCCTGGAACGAAGATTCAAGAAGGCAACCTGCAATACGGTATCAGAATATATACAACGTGTAAAGATCGAAGCCGCCAAGAAAAGTTTTGAAACAAGTCGCAAGAATATAAATGAGATCATGTTCGACGTTGGCTACTCCGACATCAAAGCGTTCCGCACCATATTCAAGAAAACAACGGGCCTTTCGCCTTTGGAGTATAAGAACAAGTATAATCGGGAATTGATCGCCATGGCCTGATTGCTTTTTCGCAAAAATAAAGGAGGCGACCATTGGTCGTCTCCTGGTTTAACATACAACGTTTTATTTTTTATACTTTGCTCCTTCCTATTGGGCTTTAGCCAACCAGAGGGATGCGTTCAGGTGCAAGGCAGGGTGTGAAGTATAGCCTGATGGAGCATCGCCAGACCATCCGTTGAAGAGATTGTCGTTTGTATCTCCGGTGCCATCATCCGAAGGTGAGCTGTCGCCAACAAACACCACGCGACCACTTCCATACGTAGCAAGCAATGCCATTACGTTCGTGTTGCTGCCCACGGTGCCGCTCATTCTCCAGAACAATCCCTGTACGCTGCTGTTGTTAGCAGGATATAGTGTAGCAGTCGATCCATTGTAGAACGCCAGCTTGGAAGCTGCACCCGCCAGTCCGTTCAGCACAGCTTGTGCATTTGCATTGCTGCCGGTATATACATTGGTAGTAGGCTGTTCGCTGATGTCTACATAGTTTACAACAAAGCCGAACGGATTGTTATTATTTATACCATTGTTTGTCATCAGGTCGTTCCATACACGTGGAGAGTCATAACCATCGCCATCGCGGTCAGAAGGATTATAGCCGTTGGCATCGGTGCCTGCTGTAGTAGCGGCTGTGTGGTCGGCCACCATCATCAGACCACCACCATTGGAAACGAAGTTCATGATAGCTGTTTTTTCGGAAGCAGAGAAAAGACGATTTGGCTCAATTACCAGGAACACATCATAGTTACTCAGGTCTTGTGGATTGGAAGCATTGCCATAGGTGATTGCTGTACCTACAGGCAAAGTTTCTACCAGTTGGCCACGCTTTACAAGTTCTACTGCCCATGCAGACATAGCACCTTTCCAATAAGTTTCAGATGTACTGGAGGTGATGCCGGTATAAGAAGGTGTAGGAATACGTTGCGCTTTTGTCTCTACGGTTGTGCCTCCGGTATAAGTAGGTACATTTTCTGTGCCATCAGCATCGATCTGCCAGTCTGCGCTGCCGGCATTTTCGTAGTGTGATGCATCGAAGAGAAATTTCTTTCCGGTAATTCCTCCTCCCCCACCACCAGTGGAGTTATCATTGATCGTAATATCATCAATGTTGATGCGGTTGCTGGAGCCGGATGCCTTGCGAATTTCGAGACGAACAGTACCCGTAATATTCAATGTAAAAGTCTGTGTTTGCAAAGCAGAAGTTGTCGTTACATTAGAACCTGATTGCGTCCAGGTGCTTCCACCGTTCACGGAATACCACAATCCCCATGTACTGGCAGCATCGCCCGAGTATGTACCGTGTTTGATGGTTACAGTGCTGATGCCGGTAGTAACATCAAAAAGCATCGTAATTTTGCCGGTGTTGCGTACACGTGCCGACCATGAACCCGATTTCAAATCGCCACTCAGGTTGCCGATCAAGGCATCATACATATTCCATGATTTACTTTGCAGTGTAACGTTATCACCACTGGATGATCCGGTAGGTGAAACATCGTAAGCAGTCTTGGGGCTTGTGCCTCCCACTTCAAATCCTTCTGACAATGATACGGCCGTCAGGGCAGCCGTTGCATTAGTTGAACGGGTTGCATCAGTTGACAGAGCTGTGCTGCTATTGTCTTGCAACAATGAATCACTGCATCCAACCATGAGCACGCCTGCTGCTATAGCGGCGGCTACAAAACGAATGTGTCTTTGAATAAAATTCATAGCTAATTATAACGTATAGTTTTAGGGTTTGACAGGGCTTCAGTCATTATCGATCACCGGAAGCGGTGTAATGATAACAAGCAAAAGTAAAGTTTAAAACCAAGAGTAATTTTATCGCAGTGTTTCGTTTTTGTAATGCTTCGCATATTTCAGCGTAATCTATTAAATGAGGTTCAACGCTTATTATAGACTATATCTCTGTGCATGTATAATAAAAAAGACGTCTGTTTTTTTACAGACGTCTTCATAAATAATTTAATGAATAGACTAATCTTAATCAAGCAATTACTTATTCAGCCACTACAGCCGTTTGCTTTCTCTTGTATCAACATCCGGCAACAGGTATAGCCTAAGCGCCATCACACCGGGACATATTATATTGGCGATCATACTACAGCGAAACACCTCCTCATATCTTGGCAAACCCTGCATCTGTATTTACAATAAAGTAAAATATACCACCGATAATACTTACACCCACGCATGGCTATGCGAGCGGTGCTCGTGTTGAAGGCCGCAAGGCAGCATACAGCAAATGGAATTTGAAGCTACCAGCATCAACTAAAAAACGTCATCCTGAAATATCGGGATGACGTTTTTTTTGCCAGATAGTGCCGGCATGATAAAGAAAAAAGTGGAGCCGCAGAGAATCGAACTCTGGTCCAGAGAAGATGAACTCGTACCTTCTACATGCTTAGTTGACTTTAATTTTCGAGTGCAGCAAGGCAGGCAACAGCCAAACTACACCTTAGTTACTAAGTCTTAGCCGCGCTTAGCAACATCGCGCGGAGCAGTTCTGCATTACGACACCGCTAACCAGCACCTGCAAAACAACAGTGCTGAGCGATGATGGCTTTCCCGATCTTATCGGGACGAGGCGTAACTTAGCAATCTGCTAAATTAGGCAGCCATGGCGTAGTTAGACTCGCCAAGTATGATTCAGGACTATCTTTCAAGGCTCTCATCCTATGAGCCTGCATGCTTACATACGACCTCAAGCATCCTGTCAAAACCGGTCGGCCCCGGGTAGTAAAACAGGAAACCATCTATATGAAAGTTTCGCGTTTTCAATGAACGTTTTCTGAAACAAGGAGACAAATATAAAACTAAAAAAGTTTCAAGCGATGCTTCATCATAATTCCATCAAATTGTTTGTGGCCAGCCCACCTACCAACGTATGCACATACGCACCTGAATACTTAATACCGTTATCCCATTGCTAATTGTCATTTCGATTTTATCTTGCACGCTCGCATGGAAAATTTTGTTGTATCGGCACGAAAATACCGCCCTACAGGGTTTGACGAAGTAGTTGGGCAAGAGCACATCACTACTACGCTCAAAAATGCTATCGATAATAACAAACTTGCGCAGGCTCTTTTATTCTGCGGGCCTCGCGGTGTAGGTAAAACGACCTGTGCCCGTATCGTTGCGCGACTCATCAACGGCTTTGAAGAAAGAACAGAAAATAATTCGCTCAACATCTTCGAGCTTGATGCTGCGTCTAACAACTCCGTAGAAGATATCCGAAACCTGATCGACCAGGTTCGCTATCCTCCTCAATTCGGAAAATTTAAAGTCTATATCATAGACGAGGTGCACATGCTCTCCAACGCAGCCTTCAATGCTTTTTTGAAGACTCTGGAAGAGCCACCTTCGTATGCTATTTTCATTCTGGCTACAACCGAAAAACATAAGGTAATTCCTACCATTCTTTCGCGTTGCCAGATCTTTGATTTCAACCGGATCCAGATCAGTGACATTGCCAATCACCTGAAAAAGATTGCGCAGCACGAAGGTATACCGGCAGAAGATGAAGCGCTGCACCTTATCAGCCAGAAAGCAGACGGTGCTTTGCGCGATGCACTCTCCATTTTTGATTTGATGGTAACATACTCTTCCGGCAAGGGAGTAATGTTCAAAAATGTATTGAGCAATCTTCACATCCTGGATTATGATTACTACTTCCAGGTGATCGATGCACTATTGTCACAGAACCATACACAACCGCTGTTGCTGCTCGATGAAATTCTGCGCAAAGGTTTTGATGGTCATAATTTCATTGTTGGATTGAGCGAGCACTTGCGCAATCTGCTGGTGTCGCAGGATGCACGCACTGTGCAGCTAATGGAAGTACCCGACAGTGTGAAGAAGAAATATGTACAGCAGGCACAAACCTGCCCTCCGTCCATGTTACTTACGTGGCTCAATATTGCCAACCAATGCGATATAAACTATAAAGGCAGCAAGAATCAGCGACTTTCAGTAGAGCTTGCGCTTATGAAGATGGCACACGTAGGCAGCGTGCTAAAGGCCGACCAACTTTCTTTTTCCAACGGACTTGCTGATGCAGGCTTAAAAAAAAAATTAGTGTAGAGACTGAGTCCTCTTCCGAACAGAAAGAAGAACCGCAGTCACAACCACCAATACAGCAGCAAGCTCCTGCTACCACAGCTCCCGCTGCAGGCGAATCTTCCACTGAAAAAGAAGGCGAATCCGGTACTCCAACTATTTCATTAAAGCCCGACTTCGCAGAGAAATCACGTTTTAAAACAGCGCCTAAAACAACAGTAAAGCTAACCGATCTCTTAAAGGTCGAGCCGAAAAAAGAACAAACTACTGCCACCGAAGTAAAAGCTGACGCAGATGTTCCTTTTACACCGCAGCAATTACAGGCCGTATGGAATGATTATGCAGAGACGCGTAAAAAATTCCAGGCGGAGTTTCATTTGCTTACACAACCGTATGAGCAGAAGGAAAATGTTGTAACCGTACACTTGCATAATACCGTGCAAGAGATGATGTTCAATGGTTTTCGCCTTGAGCTTTCGGCCTTTATTCGCGAGAGGTTGAAGAACAACTCTATCCAGATCGTTGGTGAACTGCGCGAAGTAGAAGAGACCGGGAGAACACTCTATACCGCCCGCGATAAATTTGATTACCTCGCAGAGAAAAATCCTATTCTGAAGGAACTGAAAGACCGTCTTGGCCTCGATACCGATTACTAAACTGTATACCTGTATATTCAGGCTATAGATTAGCTGCCACTATTTTTGAAAAGATCATCATAGGTAAGCACATCGCTTCGTTTTCCTTTGCTTTTAAGTATACCCAACTGAAAGAACAGGCCAATTGCCGTTAGCAGGAATATCATCAGATAGCCGGTACTCAGAAACATATAATTATAGTGAAAGGCTGTATTGTAAGCGAGTATATCGTAGCCAAACATAACAATGCCGGTAATAATACCCCCCACCAGGAACCATGAACCGGCGTGGTCCATTAACAGGCCGCGCACGATCAATATACCCGCATACAACACTGTTACTCCTGCCACAGCCAGGTATAGTGATATCCACTGCGAGAAGATCAACACCGGTGTAAAAAGAGTATAGATGGAGAACAGGACATTCAGAACTACAATGGTATAGGTAACAATCTGGCTGCTGAATTTATTCAAAACATGATGCAAAAACAGCGATGCCCAGATAATGCCAAAATATAAAGAGAAGTACTCCACCTTCACCAGAAGTTGCCAGTCTATATTCGGGTAAAAAGTAACCACCGGATAAAGATTGGAGAACATACAGCGCACAGACCATGTGAGACTCAATAGAGCAAAAAACAATATCGCCTTTTGCCGCTGTGCGAAATATATAATAAGAAATGCCAGGCCCGCCAGCAGAAGTATAAGCGCCTGCACCACATTAACCGTTATAGAGCGCGAAACATGATGGGTTACCTGATCGGGGTTACCAAGTAGAATCGCATCCTTTGCGCCACCTTTATGATGATGGAAGTTTGAAATCTGCAATACCAGCGAAAGTGTATCTTTTGGATTCACAGAAAAAGAAGTTGTCTGATATACCCACTTGGGTATTGATGTTTGTTCGGTGCTGTCCACTCTACCAGCGGAAGCTACTTTTAAACCATTAGCCCATAGAGTATAGCTGCAATATAACTGCGGTATCTCCACGGCAAGCTTGTGCACCGAATCTGGCAACAATACTCTTAAAGCGTATGTACCATATTCTGTTCGCTCTTTATCGTCAGTGTCTTTATTCCACAAACCTGGAAAAAAACGATCTATACCTCTTATTATATTGGCATCTAATTGCTCTGGAGAAAGAAGTTGACGGTCGTAAAAAGTCCAGTAGCCTGAAAGGGGCAGACTTTTATCCTGAAATTTCCAATCGCGGGCATTCAGTACACCTGCCTCCGCTCTTACTAAGTTTTGAGAGATTCCCTGCCTGGAAAAACACAAAAAAGTTAACACCAGGCATAAACGGCTAAGCCACACCATACACAGTTATAGGGTTACGAAATTGCTAAAATGTATGGGGAAACAGCAGTGCTTCGAGCCTTTCTGCTGTAAATGTGGTTTCTAATCGGGGTAAAAATACAAAAGAATGCATTCGTTTCCAGTGTTACAGTTGCTTTATTTATACCGGATTTATCAGGTATTGAAGAGCCGTTATTCGTTTACACGTCTAATTGATAACGATCTGCATAAATCTAGGTCTATGGAAATTAAAATAGCCGTTATCCGGAAAGTCTATTAACGGATAATCTGTAACGGATAACGATCAGTATTACTCATCGTCTTCTACGAACAATCCCCAGCCATCGCCTTCTTTGGGAAACTTGTGAAATGTTTTGATCCACTCTCTAAACAGTAAACGAAATGCTTCAATTTCTTTACGCAGCAATCGCAGGTATTCTTCCGGGAGTACTTCTTCGAAGATCAACGATGCTGTTTGTGTAAGCAGGCTTCGCGCATGAATCTTAATGATGGTGGCATTTTCCATTTTCATAATGAAATCCTCCATCGCTTCCGCTCCTGCAATCTTGGCGGGAATAATAATGGAATCTTCCAGCATGATGTTGCTATGGATCATCTTTACTTCTTCATCATCGATGGAATCAATGATGCGCCTGGTGAGCTCCCGTATCTCCTCTGCTTTTTGAAATATAGGCAATGCCTCCATACGCCTCCGCTCCTTTTCGGGGTCATAGTCACTATCCAGTTCATCATCATCATCGTTCCACATCGTATGTATATTAAGTGTACTTAATTGTTTTGAATTGCTATAGGGGTATATCTAGCAATTCATTAAAATATACTGCTGCGTTTTCGGGAGCTTCTCCGCGTGGTAGTGGTACCGAACAGCATACCAAAGACGCCACGCACCAATTCCCGCCCTACCTGCTTGGCCACCGGCGATGACATCACTTCCTCCAATGTGGATTTCTCCTGTTTACGTGATGTACGCTTCGGAGCTTCAGCTTTCGATGCCTTTTCTTCAGCCTCCTCTTCTTCTTCTTTTTGCATGCGCTCACTCAGTATCTCGAAGGCGCTTTGCGGATCGACAGCATCTTTATACTTTTTATATAGGTCTGATTGATTGAGCTGATTTTTATACTCGCTGTCGCTAAGCGGTCCCATAAAAGAAGCAGGCGGAGCCAGATGCGTTACTACCGTTTCAGTAGGAACTCCCTTTTCATTGAGCACGGTGATGAACGCCTGCCCTGTGCCGAGTTGCGTGAACTGCTGTTCCATGTCATAAAACTCTGACTTGGGAAATGTTTTAATGGTTTCCTTCAACGCCTTTACATCGTTGGGAGTAAAGGCACGAATAACATGGTGCACGCGATTACCGAGTTGTGCCAGTACGGATGGCGGTACATCCTGCGTAAGCTGTGTACAGAAAAATATACCTACACCTTTGGAGCGGATCAGGCGAACCACCTGATCTATCTGGTCCAGGAAAGCTTTGGGAGCATCTTTGAATAACAAATGCGCTTCATCCAGAAAGAAGATCAGCTTAGGCTTATCGAGATCACCTGCTTCGGGAAGTCGCTGGTATATTTCTGCCAGCAAGGCCAGCATGAATGTTGAAAATATAGCAGGCTGCGACTGAATGTCGGCTACATTCAACAGACTGATTACTCCTTTGCCATCTACTTTCTGAAAGAGGTCTTCTATATCGAAAGACGTTTCGCCGAAGATCTGGTCTACACCTTGCTGTTCAAGAGCAACGATCTTACGAAGTATCGTGCTGGCCGTAGCTGATGATATTTTACCGTAATCGCTTTTTATCTCTGCAGCTCCCGGGCCTTCTGTCAGATAATTCAATACTTTCTTGAGATCGTTGAAATCAACGATGGGAAGATTCTTATCATCGGCATATTTGAAGAGTATATTCAGCACGCCCGATTGTGTATCATTCAGCTCCAGTATTTTCGTTAGCAACGTGGGGCCAAACTCGGTAACGGTGGCGCGCATCTGTGCCCCCAGCTTACCACTCAACGAGTATATTTCTACCGGAAATGCTGTTGGTGTATACGTAATACCCAAGGCCTGAACACGCTCGTTGATCTTATCATTTACACTTCCTTCTTTCGCCATTCCCGACAGATCGCCTTTCATATCAGGCATAAACACCGGTACACCAGCTGCAGAGAGTTGTTCGGCCAGTAATTGCAGCGTGCGTGTTTTACCAGAGCCGGTAGCACCTGTAACGAGGCCGTGCCGGTTCATCATACGCATCGGCAGGTTTACCTTGGCCTCTGCTATAATTTCATTGTTGCATATACCCGCACCTAAATAGATGGATGGCAGGTTTGACGTATACGACTTCAGAATAGCTTCCCTGAATTTTTCGTTGGGCATAGTGGTCTGTTTTTAATTCAACAGCAATTGCGCTTGCATGATTATGCAATTTAAAATTATAGCGGAATGGAAATAAAAAAGGCCCGAAACTTTTCGAGCCTTCCTGACATGCATGCAATGCATGATACAATGCTTACTTTGGTTCGGCGTAATTCTGGAAGGAATAAGCAAAGCCGAAGTTAAACAGCTGGCTTACCTGTGCTCCGCTGTCCTGGTCATAGTCATATAACAATATGCCGCCCAGGCTTACTGTAATAAACTTGTTTACTTTGGAAGTGAGCATCAGATCAAGACGGTGGTCGATCGTTTTTAACTGCAGTGTTTCGTAGTTGGCGAACATCACGTATCGCCATTTGAGGTTCACGTTCTTGAATATCTCTTTATCAAACTCTGCCAGCATTTGAAAGGCAAGCCATTCAAAGCGCGTTGTTTTGGTAGAGTCTACGCCGTACGGCTGAGGGCCTACAGTACGGGTAAACCGGGCAGGATCTTTAACAATGGTGAGGCGTGGAGCAAAAGGCGACAAGCGTACTTTAAAATATTCTGCGGGATGGTATTCAGCACCCCATGCAGAAGTGATGAATGCCGGGGCCAGTATATCCGATATCAGAAGTTTTTGTTCAACACCGGATGCATCATTCTCATATTTATACCCTTTAGAAAATTGTGACAGGAAGTTGAGCGATGTAAAGAGATCCCAGTTCTTATTCAACGCATAGCCATACTTGGTGTCAATGTACATGCGATCGAGCGTCTTGCGAAATCCCTGCCCTGAATTATTGACAAATCCATACAAAAGGTCTATTTCGTTATCCCACTTAGATTTACCTTTTGCATAATTTGCTTTATAGTTAACGAGGGAGTTGAAGCCTACGGAATTTATACCTCCGCCTTTCCAGTTGGATGAAAACGATGCCTGATTAAAATTTAACCCGAACGTAAACTTGTTATGCCAGTTGGAAAGTGTATCAGGCTTTATGATTTGTGCCTGTACAAAAGATGCAGCGAAAAAAATTAAAGCAACAGTAAACGTTAGAACAATCTTCTCTTTCATGGTTTTAAGGGGTTTCCGTTCAAAACTATACCTTAAAACCGAAACAATGAAATTTAGATGTTATTCAGTTTTATTTCATCCAGTGCTACTTCTGTCAATGGTTTTGTTATGAATTTGATAACGTGATTGTTGTTCACGATCTTATCTATATCGCGTTTGTTATCGGAGCTTGAGAGTATAATTACTTTACACTTGTTTCTGACAAGCTCGTTGAATTTTTCAAATTCATAGAGGAACACAAATCCATCTACGATCGGCATATTAATGTCGAGGAAGATAAGACTGGGAAGGTTGTCCGGGATATTCTGGTTCTCGCGCAAATAATCCAATGCAGCCTTACCGGATCCCTTCACTTCTACACGTTTGGCGAACCTTGTAATTTCAATGATACGCTTACTGATAAAGTTATCAGTGTCGTTGTCATCTACGAGCATTACAAGATCAATAGCTTTTATATCTGTTTGCATTCAATAATCAGTAATTCAGTCCACACATCCGATTTCACGAAACACAAAAATATTCTTTTTTAGAATATTTGGGAACGTGGCTGACAAATTCCGATGGAGAAGTAATAAATAGAAAGAAAAAAAGTAAAAACAGGCTATTTAACCTGCTGCTTTACCTTCAATTTTTCACCCACTGCAAGGTTGAAATCTTTCTTATTATTCCATTCCATCAGTTCTTTTATGGTTACGCCATATTGCCGTGCAATGCTATACAATGTATCCGTTGCCTTCACCAGGTGTTCAGTTTCAGTTACTGCAATAGGCGTTGAAACACCTTTTTCAATGGATTGAGATTCAGAAAGCTTAAGAACCTGCCCGGGCTTTATACTCTCTTGCAGGTTAAGATTGTTGGCGTGCACAAGGTCCATTACGTTCATGTCGTACTGCTTTGCAATGGAATATAAAGTCTCTCCCTGCTGAACAGTATGTTCTGTAGGCCGTGGCGGAACGACAACTTCTTTGATTTGTTGTATGGCAGTATCAACAGATTGCGGAACCACCTCTTTTACTTGTAAGGTTTTAGAGGAATCTACAGGTTCCTGGATTTTTACCGGCTCTTCGGGTTGCGGCACTGCCACAACAGGTGCTGCCTGCTCCGGAGCAGTTTTGATAACAGCCGGAGTACTCTCCACCGTGGCTTGCGTTGCAGCCGGATCGACACTCCATGCAAATGTTTGCGAATTATCGATTTGTATCGTCTCTGTAGGTGCCACCTGCTTATCGGAGTTTTTAGGTTTGCGGGACGATAGCCACATCGTCATGCCGGGCTTAAGCTCTGCATCAGAATCAATGCGGTTATAATGCTTCAGTTTTTTTATCTGCACACCATACTGCTGGCTGATGCTCCATAGATTATCGCCGGGTATTACAGTGTGATAAGCCGTGGCAGCACGTGCACGTTTTTTACCCAGGAGATAAAAATGTCCGCCCATCACCTGATCCGAGACGGATATATCATTCCATTTCAAAAAGGACGAGAGCTCAACACCTCCGCGGGCAGCGATCTGTGTAGCTGTTTCACCTGCCACAGCTTCGAGGGCTGTAATGCCGTTAATCTTTTTGCGTACATCCTTTTTATTTGCTGATGCCAGTGTTGATTCCCCGCTCTTTTTCGCGGTAGCATCGCCGGCTTTCGCCAGCACTGCATTCTCTGGTAATTTTATATTGGTAACATCACCTTTCACAGGAATCATTACGGCGTAGGTACGATCATCGGGTATTGTTCCGGATTTCACCCACTTGTTGTAGGCTACAAGATCTGCTTCGTCTACTGATACTTCTTTGGCCAGGTCGGTTAATGATTTCTTGTTTTGATTTTGATACGACAACACTTGCACCTGTCCCTGCCCTTTTACCATCTCTTCGAAGGCAACTTTATGGGCGAGGTATTTTTTTACATACCAGTATGTTTTGCTGGTAATCTCTACATTCTTCTCTCCACTCTTGCTCTCTTTTTCGCTGCGCAACACAGCACCAGCACCCATCTGGTACGCCTGCAACGCAAATAACCAGTTGTTGAAGTATACATTGTTCTTCTTGATGTAGCGTGCTGCTGCACGAGACGATGAAACGATATTCATGCGCTCGTCTATTTCACGGTCTACACGAAGGCCCATTTCCATCGCGGTAAAATCTTTGAATTGCCAGAAGCCAACCGCTTTTGAAACGGATACAGCATCGGCAATAAGTGCGCTTTCCTGCAACACCAGGTATTTAAAATCATCGGGAACATTCTCTTCCGCAAATATCTTTTCGATGATGGGGAAGTATGTTTTGGCGCGCTCCACTTTGATGTTGTGATGCCTGGGCGAAGCGGTTAGTGCATCTACATCTTTCTGGATTTCCCTGCGGGCGTCATCGCGGATTGTGAGTGTCATGTCCGCAAACTGCATCTTGTGCGGTACCTGAGGTGTCTGCGCTGCTACGGTAAACTGGACCGCAAAAAATAGCGCGAAGATTGATCTCATCATGCTACGAGAGGTTAAAAAGTTTTACAAAGATACTTTTCTCATCAACATAATACCATCCCGGATCGGCAGAAGTACATTTTCGACCCGTGGATCTTCCTGAATTTTCTTATTGAACTCAACAATAGCGCGGGTATCCTTGTCGGGCTTTGCATTCAGCACCTTGCCGCTCCACAAAACATTATCAGCCATAATAAATCCTCCGATGCGTACTTTATCAATTACCTGATCGAAATACAGACTGTAGCGCTCCTTGTCGGCATCGATAAAAACAAGATCAAAAGTCTCTGTCAAACCTGGAATGATGGTGGCAGCATTGCCGATGCGATAGTCTATTTTCTCACCAAACGCTGATGCTGCAAAGTATGTACGCACACGGTCTTCCAGTTCTTCATTAATATCAAGCGTTATGAGTTTACCACCTTCCTGAAGTCCTTCGGCAAGGCACAAAGCCGAGTAGCCTGTATACGTTCCGATCTCCAGAATACACTTTGGCCGGATCATGTGACTGAGCATAGAAAGCACTTTGCCCTGCAAATGTCCTGATAGCATGCGTGGCATCAATACCTTTGCATGTGTATCGCGATCGATCTTCTTTAGCAAATCGGTTTCAGTCGATGTATGCTGCTCTGCGTAGTGTTGTATTTGCTCGTTGATGAGGTCCATGCGTTGTAGTTTAAAATAGTCCGAAGACCGGAAGTCCGAAAGTCGGGAATTGAAAACTTGGGGAATGTAACGGCTCCTAATCGTTACAAGCATCTGACTTCCGGTCTTTCTGTCTTCCCGACTTATTTACTTCCCTGACTTTTTACTTTTCCATTTCCATTTTCAGGCACCATGGTGAGGAAACTGAGGTTGCGCTCGTCAAATATATCCTGGGCAACACGCTGTAATCTTAACGCATCCGTGTCATCGATCGTATTGAAGATTTCATCCAATTGAGGAACGCGGTTGTAAAGCAATACGCTTCGTCCCATCATCAGCATCAGGCTAAGATTGTTCTCTTCCGACATCGCCAATTGTCCTTTGATCTGTTCCTTCGCAGCTGCAAGCTGTGACTTCGATAAAGGTTTATCACAAAATTTATTAAGCTCTTTCTTTACAAGGTTAATGCATTTTTCCAGTTGTCGCGGTTCTGTGCCGAAGAACACGGCAAACATACCTGTATCGGAGTATGGTATATAATGCGCATCCACGGAATATACCAGTCCATAACGTTCACGCAGCGACAAGTTTAATCGCGAGTTCATACCTGGTCCTCCGAGTATATTTACCAGCAGATATAGCGGAACACGATCTGCATGATGGATAGGGTATGCCTCTCCGCCTATAGCGCACTTGGCTTGTTTTACCGTGCGGTGCAGCACTTCATAGGCAGGCTTGTACGAAGAGAACTTCTTGCGCTTGCCATTCAGTTGGTTCGTTTTAAATCCCTCCAGATATTTCCTTGCCAGCCGCTCTACTTCGTCAAGCGATACATCGCCCACAACGGAGAATGCGATTCGCCTGGTGTTGATGTGCTGTTTGAAGAAGGTGACGAAATCTTTCTTGCGAAAGCCATTGATGGTCTCTTCCCGCCCCAGAATATTCATACCCATGGGGTGATTCTTATACAATACTGACTCAAATTCGTCTTGTAATGAATCGTCCGGACTATCGAGGTACATGGCCATTTCTTCGAGTATAACACCGCGTTCTTTCTCCAACTCTTTTTCAGGGAAGATGGAGTAGAATGTTATATCACTTAAAAGGTCTACTGCGCGCTCAAAGTATTCTTTCCGAACCGATGCATAAAATGCGATCTTCTCTTTATCCGTATAGGCATTCAACTCACCACCAACCGAGTCAAGGCTGCTGATAATATCAAGTGTCTTTCTTTTGCGCGTGCCTTTAAAAGCCATGTGCTCCCAGAAATGAGCAATGCCCTGGTTCAAAAACGTTTCATCCCGGCTGCCAATATCCAACACCAAACCACAATGCACGATGGCCGATGTAGCTACTCTTCTATGCACCACTCGCAGGCCATTCGATAATGTGAAAATTGTATAGTCTCTCATATAAAATTCTTGTGCGAAATTAACTTTTAAAAGTCAGGCTCCTTATGAAAACTAGCCCTTCCGATCTCTAAACACAAATTTCGGGGCGAATCGCTCATCGTATGCCAACATGACTGATGTTTTAACTTCTTTCCTCCGCAAACTATCCTGTAACGGGTTTTACGATCGGCGCATGAGAAACATCTACGTACGAAGTCTCAATTCTCTTGCCGGCCTGCCATTTTTTCCTTGTGTGGTGGTATCCGTCCCACCTGCGGACAGATTCGCTCGCCAACGGTCGGACCTTTGTGGACGAGCGCCATTTTAAGTAAAATTCACAAAGAATTTACTGGCATACTGATTGTAAAAATGCTAAACATTATGGACACACATAAAGTAAGAACCTGTTTCACGATTACGTTCACGGACGAGCAATATACCCGTGCCAAGTACTATGTTGAAGACATGAAGCGCCACCCGAACCGGATATTCTGGAAGGGCAAGGAGGGCAAAACGGATGATGAGCTGATCATTGAACAGATCGCCCACCGCATCCTGTCGGGCTTCTACAATGACGATCCGTTGACTGCCGGCAAGCACATTATGCGGATGGACAGTACCACTTCGAAGTAGATGCAGTTATCCGCTACACGTTAATCGTTATCCGTCAGGTTCCTACCTAACGGGTTGTAACGGATAACAGTTGATATACTTTGTGAAGTTCGGGCCAAGGTGATCAACCGGTTTATATCGGTAATAATCATTTATTTCGGTTTGATCAAATTCTATTCACAATTGTGCTAGCCGGTGCGAAGTTGAGGTTTACACTTTTTGCAAGCTTGTAGGCGCACCCTGAAAATCTTTCTTCCGGGGCTTCGCTGGCGAAGCCCCGGAAGAAAGATTTAAAAAAGTTGAAGCCCTGTTATGACGCTGGCGTCATAACAGGGCTTCAACTTTTTTCTTTCACGCGCCTGCACTTTCGCTATGAAAAGCAAATTGAATTTACCGCGCAAGTTTGGCTAGACTATCTCGGAGCACTACACGTAATACCTTACAACAATATGAATAAGACACAACCTGACAAAGCAGGATCAGCAGTTAACGGTTAACATGTAACGGTTAACGAAGTCAGATTCTATCGAGCACTTTTTTGATCAGTGCATCGATGGTTTTGTTGGGATCTTTGGAAAATTTATTTTTAATGCGATTGGCAACGATCGCATTGACGCTCAACACTTCGTGCCCCAGCAAACGCGCCATGGCATAATACCCTGACGTTTCCATTTCAAAATTCGTCAGCCAGAAATCGCCGCTCTTATTGTGATAATAATTGAGTTCTTCCAGCAGCTTGGGATATTTTATAGCTGTGCGCAAGGTACGGCCTTGTGGCGCATAAAACCCTGGTGTTGTTACGGTATTACCTACAATCATGCCTTCGCCAAATTGCTCCAGCAGTGCTTCTGAACCTTTCACAATATAGGGCAGAAAGGGAACACTGGTTTTCTTTTGTATATCGCGGGCTATCTCTTCCTCTGCTTCGGTCATGGGCAGATCGTAGAAGGCCATGAGGTTATCCAGGCCCACAGCGTAGTCTGTAACTAAATGTGAGTCTACCGGAACATCATCCTGTAAAGATCCGGATGTGCCTATACGAATGATCTTGAGTTTCTTCTTCCGGCTTTTTACTTCGCGCGTTTTTAAATCGATGTTTACCAGCGCATCGAGTTCCGTCATCAATATCTCGATGTTGTCGGTACCCATGCCGGTGCTCATTACGGTAACGCGTTTTCCTTTGTAAGTACCCACCTGCGTGATGAACTCGCGCTTGTTCATTTCAAATTCTATATCATCAAAATGTTCACTTACGCGGTATACTCTACCGGGATCTCCTACGGTAATGATGGTATCCGAAAGATGCTTGGGCAACAGGTTAAGATGATATACACTCCCGTCTTTGTTCAGGATCAGGTCTGTTTCCGAAATTTTAGACATAAAGAAGTCCTGGTTAAACGAGGTTGCACACTACCAAATCCATATACTATATATCTCAGCTATTCACTTTCTGGGCCGGGTTGCCAAAAACAGTTTCACCTGCTTTTACCGGAGCCACTACCACAGAGCCTGCACCTACTCGGGCACCTTTGCCAATGGTAATGCCCGACACCACCGTTACGCCCGATCCGATAAAGGCTTCTTCCTCAACTTCTGCACCGGCACTAATTATGCTGCCTGCGCCTACCTGCACAAAATCGCCGATCTTTACTTCAGCACCCAGTATAGCACCGGCATGCAGCAGACAATGATTGCCGATGCTTGTGCCCGCACCTACCTTTACGCCCTGATCGATAAAATTACCATGGCCCATATCCGAAGAAGAAGCAATGATCGCGGAAGGATGAACACCGTTTACCGGCTGCACGTGACGCACTTCCTGCAGCATCTTAACAATACTTTTACGCAGCTTGTTATCGTCTTCTGCTACAAAGGCTTCGCATTTTTTCCCGATGAGTTTCAGAAAACCGTCATCGTCTGTGCTTCCCAGCACTGTTACGTTATCAATCTCCGTATTGTGTAGCTTCTTGTCGTCATCCAGAAAACAGTAAACGACATTGCTGTTGGCTTCAAAAATTTCCTTCGCCGCACGACCGAGGTGGTTCGCGCCAAAAATGATCACTGGATTCTCCATAGACGGGTTTAAAGAACAGCAAAGGTAGATTGAAGGGCTGTTCCGAACAACATTCAGCGTAATGATCTTTGTGCGAATGTCTGCAACCTGGTGAACAATGGATTGTTGATTAAAATCAACAGCACAAAGAACGATTGAAATCCGACTTTATAGCGCGACAGTGTTCCAAAGTTAGGTGTCGACAATGCCAGAAAAATGCAAAGCATCACAATATATACTGAGGCCGACACTACCAGCAATCGATAGCCGGGTGCAACAGCATTTCGCAACCGGGTTATGGTTGCTATGAATAACGCCAGCACAACCAGGTTCTCCAATGCTACCAACATCTGCATGGCGTTATGAGCCTCCCCTATAAATGGTCTGAATAACCCGGAAACAAGCGCCTTGGGAGCGTATAATGCTATACTTTGAATACGCGGCTGCAGGTGTTCATATACAATACGGTCTTCCGGAGGTGAGGCGGCAGCAAATGCTTTGTAGTTTTCTACGATCACACCCATAAAGCGCTCCGGGTAAAAATTAGGATGCACAGTTGTCGCTACAAAGAGCGGCACTGCAAACACCATGAACCACAGCAACCCAATGGCAGCCCAATGCCGAAACGGTATGCGAGGAACCAACACCAGCTTAACCACCAGCGTAGTAACCACCACAGGTAAGAGCACCGCGAGGTAATAGTATTTAAGCGCCCACAACAACCACAGCGCCACGGGCAACAACAGCCAATGTATAATGCGCAACGGTTGCTGCATCCATGCTTTGAGAAAAACAGCCGCCAGATAATATAGCGATGCCATGGCTATACTTTCCTTGATCACACCCGATGACCAGAACACCGCAGACGGAAAAAATAAAAATGCTACAATAGCAGGCCCTGCAATAGCATCTATACGACTAAGTTGTTTTACCAGGAACCATGTGCTCAGGAATGCTATGAAGGAAAGATGAATTGAAACCACCCAATAATTATCATGCGACAGCAGGCAAAATATACTGGTGATCTTGCTCATGAAGACCGCACGCGGTTCCTGCAGGTATAGGTTCTTCCAGATTATGTGCGTATCATTTCCATTCCACAGAAATTGGAGATAGTCCTGTACATTATGACGCGCCATATTCGCCAGCGCTATGCCATCTTTGTGATAGGTAAACGTATCGCCCACAGTATAGTAGTAGGTATAGAGCAACCCCAGTGCGATACCACAGAACAGTTTCAACGCAAGGGCAGGCCCATATATGTTACGCCAGAACGACTCCTCGCGCTTCCACAGTATAAAAGCTACGGAAAGAATGGCGACTATATTGGCGACTGCGACAACCGTCATGTATGGACTGGTTTAAGTAAAGATGCTCCGATGTTGCAATCTAAACATCTATGCTTAGAACAAAAATTAGTAAACAACTCAATGCATGCCTGTGAGTCGAAAGCCGTTGTGGTTTTTATGCCAAGTGCCTGCCATCGGTTCACAATACTATTCGATTCGGAAGACACGGTCTGTAAAATTGCAATTGCCCGATCGGTATAAACCTGGTCGTCTCTAAGCTTTCCATAAGCGGCGAGTATAGGAATTACGGTGTTGATAATGATATTGTCGATGCTCATATCACCCAACCACGGTATTTCTTCGCGTACAATTTTGCCGGGTTGATAATGCTGTCGCCAATAAGGCGATTGCCGTGCTGCAAACAGTTGCCGAAGCTCTTGATACGTTTCTGCTTCCAGTATTTTGCTCACAATGTTTTTCTGATTCAATAACAACGCCGCGAATTGCGCCAGCCGTATGGTGGGAAAATTAGCAGGCCGCAAGCGAAGGAATTTCCATTGTGCCTTGTTCAGCTTTCGATCGTGCAACGAAAATTTATGACTGAGTACTGTATACTCGCGTTTCAATAAATGAATATAATCATCGTTGGCAACTTCCTCATCCAGAAAACCAGACTGGCCAAAGAGCAGTGCTTCTATACTTGCGGCAGCATCGGCATGTTTGAGTAATACTTTATAGGGAAGCCCTTGCGCCAGTTGCAGAAAGGAATCTGCATTTACTTTAAAGCCAAAATTCCGGGCAAGCAATTGATAGCAGGTTTCCTCCCAGTGATTATTATTTCGCTTCAACAAATCAAATACGGCACCGACCTTTCGCTGCAGTCGCTCCGCTAATGCTTTATCCAGCATAGAGAGAACAACAATGCCGGAGACAGCAGAAAGCGATGGTGCACAAGGAATTTCCTCCGGATTACCTGCGAGTTTTTTATAACGTAAGATCAACGCATCGTCTACGCGCTCTTGTAATTCCAGTGTTGGTAAAGTGGTGCCGTCTTTCCGCAGCGCGGGCTTGTTATTTCGCCATACCACATGAAGCACCACGTTGTTATAGGCAGCATCCTGTTCGTGTCGGTGATCCGTCCAGCCGGATGCATCGATGTGTATCTCTACACTTCCAATCCACTCGATAGTACCGATGCGAACGCGTGCCTGCTCAAAATCAGGCCCTGCATGCATGTTCTTATAGCCGGGATGAAAAATATATACCGGCTCGCCATCGCTGGTGGTTAATGCCTGTTTATTAAAATATTGAAACTGCCACAGGTAGTGAATAAAGGATTCAGACATCGGAGTATAAATAATAGCTAACAGCTCCGATTTACGATTTTGCTGCTTTTGAGTCAATCACCCAATTGGGAAGAATGCTTATTCATTAGCATTTTTGAGCAGTTCATTCAAAAGTCTTTCAGTGAATCTGAAATTGGTTCGCTGCAGTTTTTCAAGTATCGCGAATCTTTCGCATCAATGATATTTACCCAAGTTGGAAGAGGTTTTCCAAACTCTTGAGCAATAATTGAGGTTGTTTCAACCCTACCGAATATTCTTTGTAGAATATCTATTTCGCCAATCTTGTTGAGTAAAATAAAGTAACTTGTGTCTGCAATAACAACGTTATATTTTAGCTGCATCACTATTCATTTCAGAAGCAGGATCATTAATCAACGACACTCCATAATCTCCCAAAATTTCAGAAAACGTCATCTTTGACAGTCCGGCCAATTGTGCTGCTTGCCCATATAATAAAACAAATCACAACTTCGCCTGCAAATATACCTCCATACTTTCCTGTACTTTCTTCGCTTCTTCACCGGCACGTTTGCCAAAATCTTTATCGGCAGATGCATAGATGATGGCACGGGCGGAGTTCACCAGCAAACCACACTGATTATTCATACCAGCCTTCGATACCATTTCCAGATCGCCACCTTGTGCACCGATACCCGGAACGAGGAAGAAATGTTCGGGAGCAAGTGCGCGTATACTTTGCATTTTATCGGCTTGTGTAGCGCCCACTACATACATGAGCTGATCGGGTGTTCCCCACTGCTGCGACTTCAGGATTACCGTCTCATATAGTTTTCGTCCGTTGGATTCCAGCAATTGAAAATCGCTACTGCCGGGATTGGAAGTATGTGCCAGCAGAATTACCCACTTGTTTTTAAATTCAAGAAAAGGCTTCACTGAGTCTTCGCCCATATAAGGCGCCACCGTAACCGAATCGAAATTCATCTGCTCAAAAAATGCGCGGGCATACAGCGATGATGTGTTGCCAATGTCACCACGCTTGGCATCGGCTATGGTAAATATATCTTTCGGTATATAGTCCAATGTCTTTTGCAGACTCTCCCACCCTTTCGGGCCGAGCGCTTCATAGAAAGCAATGTTCGGTTTGTATGCTACGGTATATTCATGCGTGGCATCGATGATCTGCTTATTGAACTCAAACACCGGATCAGCAGCACTTAACAGATGCTTCGGTATTTTCTGAAGGTCGGTATCAAGACCTACACAGAGATACGATTTCTTTTTCCTGATCTGTTCAAAGAGTTGTGAGCGGTTCATGCGTTCAAGCGTAGTTTTGCGGGCAAAGGTAAATACGTTTAAAAACAAAAGAAGCAACCCTGTGCAGGTTGCTTCCTTTTTTACGAATTAATTTCATTCGCGTGTTAGCGGAGATCAACGATCTCAACGCCAGGATATTTCTTTGGATCGAATGCAAAGTAGCTGTCTTCGATTTTTACGTTCGGTGTAAACTTGCTGATGGTATACTTGTACTTGTTGCCGCCTTTGTCGAACATCGTCCAGCTCTGAATGCTTTTATCTTTCTTGTTGATGAACATTTTGATCTTGAAGAACTGGGCATCTTTCTTCTCTGGCACCAGGTCTATCTCTTCGCAGAGCACGCCACCTTCGTTTTTGTCTTGCAGGTAGAGATACTTGAATCCTTTCTTATAGATGTCGTAGATCTTTGAAGGATTTACATCCTCTGAATTAGGATCGTAGTTATCGATATTTACTTCTTTGGCTTCGGGGAGGTAAGTCCACACGGTAGAGCCGTTATTGATAACTTCCTGTTCCGGCAAACTGAGGCGGAACTTGTCGCCTTTCACTGTGATCTTACCTTTAAATTCCTCATTCACTTTCTCAACATCATTGGTCAGTACATACGAAATGTTGGCCTCAAACGAAGGAATCGCTTTGTATTTTTTACTCATGGCGTCCAGGGATTGAAGAGCTTTCGGGTCGTACTGCGCGGATGCTGAAATCACCCAAACCATCGTGCAAAGGGCTAAAATCGTTTTTTTCATTCCTTAATTATCTTAAAAATGTCTGCAAAGTTAAGACTGATTGTGTCTTTCTTTCAATGCAGTCAATAATTGTTCCAAACTCAGCTCATCTTTTATTAAAACTTCACGGGCTTTGCTTCCTTCAAACGCTCCCACAATACCTGCCGCCTCCAATTGGTCGATCAGGCGACCGGCTCGGTTGTATCCCAGCTTCAGCTTACGCTGTATGAGGGACGTACTTCCCTGCTGATGCATGACAATGAGACGGGCGGCATCTTCAAACAGGGCATCGCGGTCTGACAGATCAACATCGGCAGCTCCGCCTTCGTCATCGCCCTCGTATTCCGGAAGCATGTATGCTGAATCGTAGCCCCGCTGTGAACCAATGAATTCCACCACTTTTTCAATTTCAGGAGTATCGACAAACGGACACTGTATACGAATTACATCAGAACCTGTAGAGAGCAGCATATCGCCTTGCCCAACAAGCTGATCGGCACCACCGGCATCGAGAATCGTACGTGAATCGACTTTCGAAGTAACGCGAAACGACAGACGCGCGGGGAAATTGGCTTTAATCACACCGGTAATAACGTTTACCGAAGGACGCTGCGTAGCCACTACCAGGTGTATACCAATGGCGCGGGCAAGCTGTGCCAGACGCGCAATCGGAGTCTCCACTTCTTTGCCGGCTGTCATCATCAAATCGGCAAGCTCATCAATCACCAGCACAATGTAGGGCAGGAATCGATGGCCTTCTTTTGGATTAAGCTTACGCGCTACAAACTTGGCGTTATATTCTTTCAGGTTTCGGGCTCCGGCATCTTTCAATATCTCATACCGGTTTTCCATTTCAATACACAACGAATTAAGAGTGTGTACTACTTTCTTGGTGTCGGTAATGATCGCTTCTTCACTGTTGGGAAGCTTTGCGAGGTAATGTCTTTCAATCTTACTGAAGAGCGACATCTCCACTTTCTTCGGATCGACCAGCACAAACTTGAGCTGTGACGGATGGCGCTTATATAATAGAGATGCCAGAATAACATTCAACCCCACCGATTTACCCTGACCTGTGGCACCTGCAACAAGCAAGTGAGGCATCTTGGCGAGATCGATTACCAGCACTTCGTTGGAGATGGTTTTACCCATTGCCACCGGAAGCTCTTTATCGGTTTTGGCAAATGCCTGTGATGCAAACACGGAACGGATGCTCACCATCTCCCGGTTCTTATTCGGCACTTCTATACCAATGGTACCTTTACCCGGTATGGGTGCAATGATACGAATGCCTAATGCCGACAAACTCAGCGCGATATCATCCTCCAGGTTTTTGATACGGGAGATCTTGATGCCCGCATCCGGCACAATTTCATATAGTGTTACCGTTGGACCAATGGTTGCCTTGATGCTCTGAATGCCGATCTTGAAGTTAACCAGCGTAGCAACAATTTTGTCTTTATTCTGATTAAGCTCATCCTGGCTTACACCGGCTTTGTTGGTATCATATTCATTGAGCAGCTCCAGCGTAGGGAAGCGAAAATTACTCAAGTCTAATGTCGGGTCGTATACGCCTTGTTCGGCTACAAGCTTTTCTGCCAGTGCATCCGTCTCCAGTGTTTCCTCAATGGTGAACTCGGGCTCTTCGTTTTCTTTATTTACCGGCTCAGCAACTTCAACTTCCAGTTTTACTTCCTTCACCGGTTTTACAGGTTCCAACGGAGGTTTTACCAGCAGCACAGGTTCAGCAACTTTTTCGTCCTCTTTCTTCTCTTCCTTCTTTAGCTCAGGCCAGTTGTCTTTTTCATCGGTATACTCCGATACGTTGGCGGTTTCTACAGCACCGGCTTCTTCATCCATAATAGCATCGTTGCCCATGGGCTTCGGATCTTTGGGTTGAAAAAGTGGTATAGCCGTTACGTTGAAATAGAAAATGATAAAGACGAACAAGGAAAGGATCAGGATCAGAAATGTTCCCCAGCCAAACATACTCTCACTGAGCTCTGCAAGTCGCAGACCGAACCCACCGCCCAGAAAGCTCCACTCGCTTACACCTTCGTTAATGAAGATCATATAGCCAAGCAACAGGCAAAGCCATACTCCCGAGAAGATTGAGAATACAGAGTACGAGAAAATTCTCAACAGCTCTTTATTGAACACTACTTTGAAACCCACGATAAAAAGAAACGGAGGAATAAAGAACGCCGAGATACCAAACCACCGGTTGATGAAGTAATCGGAAATAACTGCACCATAATATCCCAACCAGTTTTCAATTCCTTTTCCCGATTCAATGATCGAAGCATTATCCTGTGGATGAATGATATCGAAGTCAGCTTTCCAGGTGAAGAGAAACGAGAACAGCGCGAGGAATAAATACACACCCGCGATCATCAGAAAAAATCCTGTTGCCAGTTTGAAACGCGGATCTTTCAAAAACGACAGATCCACTTTTGATGATTTGGATGCCTTGCCTTTTTTTTCTTTCTCGGGTTTCTTGAATGTATTTGACTTATATGTATTCTGTGCCATGCTCTATTGCCGCAAAACTAAAGAAAAAACCATGAAAATGAGGTACGAATTACGCGTGACCACCGTGCTAAATTGCGTTCTGTCAAAACCTTCCATACTTCGTTCGTAATTCATGTTGCGAATGACTAACTTTCTAAGTTGTGAGACCCCTCTTCACTTTTATACTGCTGGTATTGTCTGCTCACCTGGTGAGAAGTCAGTATTATTATCACTTTGAAACGCTCACAGAGCAGAGCGGATTGTCTGATAATCGCGTTACTTGTTTTCTAAAAGATCGCACCGGCTTTCTCTGGATCGGAACAGCAAACGGGTTGAACCGATACGATGGTTTTCAATTCAGAGTATACCGCCCGGGCAACAAGCATTTCACACTTTCGCATGAACATATCAATGCCCTTGCGCAAGATCAGCAGGGAAGATTGTGGGTGGCAACCTGGAGCGGACTCAATGTATTGAACATTGCGAAAGACAGTCTGCATATTTTCACTTCATCGTTAACACCGCCCGCGCAAAGTCATGCGTTGAGCAATTCACTGATCTGGGATGTATATGCCGATGCACACAACCGAATATGGATTGCACCCGATGCGCGCGACCTCTGTTATTACGATGTCGCTACGCGCACATTCACTTGTTTTCCGTGGCGAGAGTTTGTGCACACGGTATTGCCGGGCCGGTCGATCGGTTCGCATACTACCATTAAAAAGATCATTCGTAAATCTGATCATGAACTCTGGCTTGGCACAACAGCCGGCCTGTTCAGCTTCGATATGCAGCAACATACGTTTGCCTATCACGGTGGCGATGACGCTGCCGACTTTATAGCCCTCTATTACGCTGAGAAGCAGCACAAAGTATTTCTCGGGCAAAACAAACTCTATGTATTTCACACCGAAAACAACCGGCTCAACGAGATACAACCTCAATCAACTTCTAAATATACCACCAGCCACAACGAAGTGATTTTACTGCCCGCCGGCAACGGACTCTGGCGTATTGATCCGGATACAGAAGAAGCATCGCCTTTATTAACAGACGATAGTGATCCATTCAGCATGCAACACGAAACGATTACAGACATATTTACCCAGGATGACATTACCTGGATAGGCACTTCTGCCGGCGTAAAAATTTACGATGAACATACCGACCTCTTTCCTTTCACACCCGTGTTTACTTCCTTACGCACGCCTGCAGCCGGCAGTGTATACCATGTATTGGATGCCGGCGAAGAGTTGCCGTACTATGTCAGCTCCTATACCCACAACGCCTGGGTAACGGTGAACAAAGAAAACGGAGAGGCTACACCAATCACTACGCTCGATCAAAAGCCACTACAAAAATGCTCTTATACATTTCAGGATTCAAAGCATCGCTTATGGATACTCACGAGTCGCTCTGTTTTTGTTTCTGATTCAGCGCATCAGCATTTTACTACATTTCCATTTCCCATGAAAGAGGATGAATACCTCTTTCATGAAATGATTGAAGATGCCGCGGGCAACTTCTGGTTTGCATCCATGCGTTTTGGTGTATTCAAATATACTGCCGCTACGCATGAGTGGAAGCAGCTCACTGAAAAAGAAGACGGGCTTGTAACTGCACGACCTACTGCATTGCTCTCCGATCCTAAGCACCATGCCGTATGGATCGGTGATTATGGCACCGGTGTTTTTCGATACGATCTGAAAACAAAAAAATTCACGAACTATACCGTTGCCTCTCACGGTGCACACAGCCTGCGCTCATCGCTGGTAAATGATCTGACTGCCGATAATAACGGTAACATCTGGATTGCGACTACATCGGGCGGTATCAGTAAATTTTCTTACAACGCACCTCCCGACAAAAGTATAACAACCTATTCCATCGAGACAGGCCTGCCGGAGAATACGATCTACGCCGTGCAAAGCGATCTGCGCGGCAATATATGGCTGGCTTCTTTTAAAGGCCTCACCTGCATCAGCGGCGAAGGAAAGGTTATCCACCATTACGACAAAGCAAACGGCTTGCCCTTCTCCAATCTCACCAATGCTATAACACGCAACAACGCCGGTGAATTACTGACTGGAGCCGGCAACGGGTTTATCAGATTTCACCCCGACAGCCTCGTGCAGATGTCGGCTAAATTTCCGGTGGTTATTACGCGGGCTCAACTCAGCGATAGTATTTTTACCGGCATCGATAAACCCGTATTCTCGCACCGGCAAAATGAGCTGATGGTAGAGTTCGCTGCGCTCACCTATACCTTGCCACAGCAGGTGCGCTATTACTACAAGCTCGATGGCTTTGATACAGACTGGATCGATGCGGGCAACATTCATCATGCGCACTATATAAACCTGGGCGATGGTATATATACCTTCCAGGTAAAGGCGGTTGACCCGGGCGGCAGAGAATCGTCCAATATAGCATCTATACAATTTACCATTACACCCCCGTTCTGGAAAGAGTGGTGGTTCATTACCGTCATTGTGAGTCTCTCTGTATATGGTTTATACTCGTGGATCATTTCCCTGCAACGCAAGCTCACGGCACAAAAAATATTGAATCAGTTTGCCACATCGCTATACCACAAGAATACCGTGAACGATGTATTCTGGACAGTCGCCATCAATTGCGTGGAACTGTTGAAGTTTCAGGATTGTGTGGTATACCTGATGATCCGCGAGAGCGAGACGCTCGTACAAAAAGCTGCTGCCGGTCCCAAGAGCATGGAGCCCTTCCGCATACTAAACCCGATCGAGATTGAATTAGGAAAAGGTATAGTAGGCACGGTAGCGAAGACCGGCAAGGCAGAGCTCATCCACGATACTTCGAAAGACAGGCGGTATATTGTTGATGACCAGGTGCGGCTGTCGGAGCTTACGGTACCTATCATGGTAGATGGCAAAGTTTTTGGCATTATAGATTCGGAGCATCCTCAAAAAAATTTCTACAAGCGCTGGCACTTGCACATGGTGCAGGAGATCGCTGCTATTTGCAGTGCCAAGATCAGCCGCTATTTTGTGGAAGAACAGATACGCAGCAAAGTGGCGCGCGACTTGCACGATGATATGGGGTCTACATTATCCAGTATCAAGATCATGAGCAACATTGCACTGGAGAAACGCGAAACCGAAGCAGCACAACATTGCCTCCGGTCCATTCGTGAAAATGCGGCACTGATGCAGGAAAGCATGAGCGACATTGTGTGGGCTATAAACCCGGAAAACGACTCGCTGGAAAAAGTGATTATCCGCATGAAAGAATTTGCAGCGGAGATACTCGAGCCACTGGATATATACTATGAATTTATTGAAGACGGAGATTTTGCCACGGCCAGGCTCGATCTGAACGTGCGCAAGGATTTTTACCTCATCTTCAAAGAAGCTATCAACAATGCAGCAAAATATAGTCAGTGTAAAAAACTGATTGTGCACCTGACGCGTTTTGCACAGGGCATTCGCCTCCGCATCAGCGATGATGGTATTGGCTTCGACAAAATGATTCTTTCAAACGGTAACGGATTGAAGAATATGCGTTACCGCGCAGAAACAATTCACGCAGTTTTGCAGATTGAATCGGTGCCGCAGGAAGGCACCAGCATCTTCCTGCGAATACCGCTCACATAATCAGGGTATAGGGTAAACGGGCCGATGCGTTAAATTGCGCTGTGGCAATCCGACTTCTTTTATATGAGGACAATCAGCAGTTGCGCGAGAGCGTGAGCGCGTTGATTTCCCTTTCTCCCGATTTCAACCTGGCTGCCAGCTTTGGTGAAGTGACGCGCGTGGAGCAACAGGTAAAAAGTTTACAACCTGAAGTAATCCTGATGGACATAGACCTGCCGGGTATGAACGGTATTGAAGCGGTGAAACGCATCCGTTCATTCGATTCATCGGTATATATACTCATGCTTACCGTATTTGATGACAACAAGCACGTGCTCGATGCCATCTGCGCAGGCGCCTCGGGCTATCTTCTGAAAAAATATTTGCCCGAAAAACTGATTGAAGCCATCCACGAAGTAATGAATGGCGGAGCTCCAATGAGCCCCGGTATAGCCCGTTTGGTAGTGGCTCAGTTGCAACAGCTCCCGGCCGATCAGGCCAACCGTTACCAACTTACTGCACGCGAGAAAGAAATTCTGGCCAGCCTTTCAAAGGGTAACAGCTATAAACTCATTGCTGCGCATTTCTCCATCAGCATTGATACCGTACGCACCCACATCAAACATATTTACGAAAAGCTGCAGGTACGAAGCCAGACCGAAGCGGTATCAAAAGCCATCAACGAGAAACTCGTATAGTATAATTGTACTAGTCAACCCGCACTTTTTTCGCTCACATTTTCGTGTGATGCACAGGCCCGTTTGCACCCATTACCTTCGTGCATCGGTTTTTAAAAGTTATGCACGCACAAAGACCCTCTCCATTTTTAGTTATTGCAAATACACGTTACGCTGCCCGTCAGCTAACCGGCAAAGTATATACCGGCAACCTGAACGCTTCAGCGTAAAATATATAATTCGTAAATAATTAAGAATACTGTGCGTATGACAAATAAGATATTGATTGTTGCGTTGGCTTTAGCAACTCTTGGCTCGGCTTCGGTATCCTGTTCGGAAAACATTCCGGACTGCCCATCGAGGATGTGTGTTATGGCCGGTGGCTGGAAACTTACGGAGGTATATATTGACGGTGAAAAAGACGTCACCTCCGACCTTAGTCAATACAGATTAATCCTAACAAGCCCTTCTCCAGCCACCGACACCACATCCTCGTTTAGCCGGACGCAGGTTAGCGGCAAAACAGATTCCGGTAACTGGTCCATTCGTAACAACAACACGGTTCTGCAGCTCATTCCCTCTGATGCTGCCAAAGAACAGTGGATCATTGAAAGCCTCACCCCCCGCAAACTTGTATTGATCATTCACCGCGACACCAATATAAAACAGGGGCCGTCTACCATTGAATTTATATTGGAGCCGTATTGATATTTTTGCAGCATTGCGCTGGTCTCACTTCTACCCCTACCCTGTCATGAAAAAAATCTTTACACTGCTTTTAATTGTCAGCCCGCTATTGCTACAGGCGCAGCTATATATAGGTGCGAAGGCCGGGGCAACACTTTCCAACTACAAAACAAAAACCCCCTGGAAAGAAGTAGCGAATCTCGGATTCAGCTTTGGTGCCACCAGCTTTAAACAACTCAACACCAACTTCGGGTTACAGGTTGATCTGCAGTATACCCAAAAAGGATACTATCACAAGGTTTGCAACACCATAACCGATCAGCTGAAAGCCAATTATATCGAAATACCGATTATGGTGGATTACGGATTCATTATCCCTTCGCTTGATAATTTCAAAGCGCACGTTACACTCGGTATATATACAGCATACTGGTTGAGCGGCAAATACAAAATGGAAGGTTTCGATCAATCGAGCGAAAATTTTGATTTCAGCAAAAGCAACGCTTCGCGTTTTGATATCGGCCCAAATGCCGGAGGACGTCTGGAGTATATATTGAAGAATGGCAGTGTATCGCTCGACTTCCGTTACGAGATGGGGCTGCTCGATCTTCAAAAACGCATAAACGACAATACACGTAACACAAACCGCGCACTGCTGGTTAGCCTGAGCTATTTAATGCCAATTGGCAATTAAGATAATATATACTTATCAGCTATTTAAAAAATCATTACTCATGCAAAAACTATACGGGCTTGCATTCACCTTACTGGCATCTGCGCTGTATTTTAATGCTATAGGGCAATCCAACGATCACCGGCTTGATGCTTACACGGTACAATATGGTGTTGATCGCATCGCTCACTCGAATGGTTATACCCTGCTGATGGGTTCGAGCATTCAACAAGCAGGAAAGTATACCGGCTGCGGCGTGGCGTTGGATGCTGCCACGGCTGCTTATGACAGTGACATGCCGGTAATCAGCGGACAGATTGCTGCCGTTGTTTCCGATGGGCAGGGCGGGTGGTATATAGGCGGATACCTGAATGCTGTGGATAACCAACCAGTAGGAAATCTCATCCATATAAAATCGGATAAAACACTCGATACAAACTTTACGCCCAAGCCCGATGCGTATGTAGGCACGCTTACACTGGAGGGAACAACACTCTACCTCGGTGGCAACTTCAGCCAGGTTTATGGGCAAAACAGAAGTTATATCGCTGCGATCAATATTTCCACCGGAACACTTTTGTCGTGGGCTCCCGATGCCAACAGTTTTGTTCACGCTATACAAGTAGTGGGTACCACGGTATATGTGGGAGGAGAATTTACTTCCATTGGTGGGCAATCACGTACGCGACTTGCAGCCCTGGATGCTACTACCGGACTTGCCAGTGCCTGGAATCCTTCTGTTGACTATATTGTAATGTCAATTGCCGTACAAACATCCTCCAACACCATTTTCATTGGAGGGTTCTTTGATACTGCCGGGGGCCAGGTGAGAAACGGATTAGCACAACTCAGTCTTTCTACCGGATTAGCTACAGGCTGGGCCGCCGATACCAATGGCACGGGCTATATATATAAGATATTACTCTCGGGAACGAACCTGTTTGTAGCGGGCTCATTCTCTACTGTTGATGGCGTTGCGCGAAACTCGGTGGCCTTGATCGGCACTACAGGAACAGGAAATGTAGCTTCCTGGGATGCCCAGCTCAATACCAATGCGTACGTCTACAACATAGCGATCAATGGAACCACGCTATATTTAGCCGGCTCCTTCTACCAGGTAAATTTGGTTAATCGCACGAGTATAGCCGCCGTCAATACAACCAGTGCTGCATTATTGAACTGGAGCGCGAGCCCGAACAGCGATGTAATGGGTCTGGCAACCAATGGCAGCAGCGTTTTTATAGGCGGGTATTTTTCCATGGTAAATCCGCTTACGCGCAATGACTTTATTCTGCTCAACGAATCTACCAATGAAATATGGCCCTTTACATTTGGTCTGAATGGTGGCGAAATATACACCATGCAAGTTCAGGGAAATACACTATACATCGGCGGAGCATTCTCTGCAATCGATAGGTCTGCCCGGAAAAATCTGGCAGCATTCGATATCCCCACCGGTAAGTTACTTTCATGGGCACCAACAGCCAATGGTACAACTGCTACGTTTGACAACACGGTAGTGCGCTCTATGAAGATTAAAGATAACACGCTATACTTTGGTGGCGTGTTTCTCAATGTAAACGGTGTTGCCCGCCCCAACCTCGCAGCGGTAGATCTCACCAGTGGCAAAGAGACTACCTGGAATCCGGTAGTAGGCGATGGTAAAACAACCAGTCAATATGTAAACTCGATTGACATCAAAGACAACACGCTATATGCCGGTGGAGTATTTTCATTGGTTGGCGGTCAATCACGCACACATCTTGCCGCAGTGGATACTGAAACCGGCACCGTACTTTCATGGGCACCCGATGTAGCAGGCTCCGGCATCAACAAACTGGTTGCCCGCGGAAGTACGGTATATGTAACCGGCGATTTTCCAAAATCTATAGGAGGCGCTTATCGTCCGTATAGTATAGCTGCGCTCGATGCCACATCAGCACAAGCTACCGCGTGGAATCCTTTATTCCTCCATGGCAGGGTAATTGATATCGCTGCAAACGACTATACCTTGTTTGCATCCGGCAATTTCGACTCAGTAGGTGTACAGTCGCAAAACGGTGTGGTATCATTTGATCTGAGCACTACCAATCAAAAAAGCTGGAATCCTGATCTGACCTCTGGTGAAGGCGGATACTATATTTATGCGCTGGCTGCCTCTGCACGCAGATTATATGTTGGCGGTGAGTTTTACTATGCAGGTAACGAACCTCGTGATAACTATGCAGAATATGATCTCTGCCTGCCTGTGGGTGCATTAACACTGAACGGTTCCACGCTCTCGGCTCCCGCCGGAACAAGCTACCAATGGTACCTGAATGGAGAAGCGATACAAGGTGCTACCAGCCAATCGCTGGATATAAATTTATTGGAGAATGGTATCTATAGCGTAGTGGTTACCAGCACCGGGTGCGAAGAGCGTTCCGATGATTTTGCGTACCTGATCACTGGCAATGAATCCTCCCCGGATCGTGATGTTATACTATATCCTAATCCAACCGCGGCAGAGCTTGTAGTCACCATACCGAACACGCAGCCTGCCACTATTCGCATCGTTGATGTTATGGGTAGAACTTTACGAACAGCCATTGCCTCTGGAACAAGTAACCACATGAACGTAAGCGATCTTCAGGCTGGTGCCTATCTCGTAAAAGTTCAGTATGGCCATATTGAATCCACAAAAAAATTCATTAAGAAATAGAGTCAGCTTTTACAGGTATATATAGGGCCGGGTGATTCCGGTCCTTTTCTTTTATAAACTCTCTTCAGCCCCACCGTTATCAAACTTCACACATACTAATAACGGTACTGCTGACACATGAAACTCATCCAACAATCACTGTTTAAACTCACTAACTTCAACACATAACACTTCAACACTCAAAAGGTTATTTCTTTTTTGCTATGAATCGTTGCTGGTAAACAGTACATTCACTTAAACCTACTACCATGAAAACCGTTGGGCTCGAAAAAGATAAAGGTTACAACAACCGTCAGCAGTGCATAAGTTTCCTGAAGGCATTAGAAGCGCGCAACATCGAATCGATGCTGGATCATTGTACATACGATGCCCTGATACAAGTTATACCACTTGGAAAATCTTTCAGCGGACTTGCTCATTCCTTCGGCAAATTTTTCTGGACGGCCTTTCTGGAAAGCTTTTCCGACCTTCGCATTATCTTCCATGATATGAATTGGATGGAAGAAGAATCAGAGAAAGTCACCATCCTCATTACACTTCAGGCGGTTCACACATTTCCATTTGTTGGCATCCGTTGCTCCGGAAACACACTGGATTGCTGGCACATTTTCATCTTCCAACTGAATGACCTATCCCAGATCACAAACATAGAAGTAAACTGGAATCACTCCGAGATGAAAGCACAGCTTATGCGCGAGGAGTAGCTCCAGTATTCTTTGATATGTTCGTTACCCTTCATAGCAGGAAAATTCTATAATGTGCTGGTATATCAGAAAATCTTCAACGAAAAATCGCCCAACCCTGCGTTCCGTACAAATCGAATTAGCATAACAAGCCAGAAACATCAATAAAGCCTCCAAGCTTTATCGATAAAATACACATATAAGCGATATTTCAATTTCAAACTACTATTTTATAGTTTTGATTTTTGGCAATCAGATATAGGTTACCGAAAATAATACACTTACATGAAATATATACTTGCCCTCGTATTGAGTACTGCATCACCGCTGCTGTTCGCACAGTATAAGCCGGAAGATTTTAAGGCTGCGTTACTGGAAACTAAAGATGGTGCCATGATTGTATACAACGGAGAGAAGAACGCTTTTACCGTGCGCATTGTAGCGGCTTCCGTAACGCCCGCTACGGAGCCTAATTTTCTGCGGATTAATAATAATCTCTTTCAATCTACCATCATTCCATTTCAGGAGGAGCTTGATTTTAAGACGCTGACACCAGAACAACAAAAAGAACTCTTAACAGGCTATAAGAATTATGAGAAAGAATACATCGAGGAGCAATTGAAGAGTAAGCTTATTGATAAAGAAGAATTTCTTATCATCAATAAAAAAGTATTCAAGTATTGGGCGTTCAATATGCCTTCGGGAAATGAGTCGGTAAAACAACAGCTGTATCTGATCACAATCTGTTATGATCACATGCTGGTACTCAATGCGCCGGTGGTAAAGAACAGGTCAGAATCAACCATAAAAGGTATACTGGTAGACATTGCGCACACGTTGCAACTTTACAACGGCAAGACATTGGATTTGGAGAGGTTGAGTAAAGAGTTAAAGAAATAAGTAATACGACCTGTCTATTAATTATTGTTGAATTCTCCGCTACGAAGTAATATCTAAAAAATAGTAAATTTATTTTATGAATTGGCGAGATTATATAATATCCGATAAAGAAGTTCTGTTGGGTAAGCCTACCGTCAAAGGAACGAGAATTTCCGTAGGGCATATCATAGGTCTGCTAGCCCGGGGATGGATTGAAATCGAAATACTTGAAAACTATCCACGATTAACAAAAGAATCTCTTCAAGCCATATTACCAAACCTCAATACCTCGAAGCGCTGATCGCTATATCTGAATTCTTCCATGCTTTTTCAAACCGCCTGGCAGTAGCCGTCAGCTCGCTTTTCTTGCCAAGTTTTTGTTGACTCAGTTGCAAGCCGCGCAGCGACCATCCGTTCTCCCGATTTCGCTTCAGGTCTTCCGTATATACTTGTTCAGCTTCGGCAAATTTCCCGGCATCGAATAGTGCTGCTCCTAAAAAATGTCGCGCAGGGATTTTCCAGTCCGGGGGTTCCATATAGCGGAGGTTATCTTCTGCCTGTACAGCTTCCTGTAGTTCGGCTATACCTTCGGCAAGTTTATTTTGTTTCAGTAGCCATTCACCACGCAAGAGATGTACAGGCACTTTTACTATATCAGCAACAGGATTAAACGAGAAGTATATTGTTTTCAACGTATCCAGCTTTGTGAGCGAATCGAGCCTGGCCAGTTCAATAGTTACCTGTGCTATATTTCCCGTACGCACCGATGCGATGCCGCGTGAGAATCGCCAGATGATGTTGGAATATATCAACTGCTTATCCGGATCTGGCAGCGACAGTATATCATTCCATTTCCCGAAACGAACATAGGCCAGCATAGGCTCTACACCAAAGTACTGCGCAAATACCGGGTTCGAATGCGTGATCAGGCTTCCTTTATAGGCCATCTTCAACGCTGACTGAATTCCCAATGCACTGCGTCCATCCATGTAAGAGCTGAAGCTGATGAAATCTATATTATGAGGATAATACCCGATGCGATACATGCCCTGATTCGCAGAATTGGCAAAATAGTCTTCGTCTGCCTTTACTGCTTTTTGATTCATTTCGATGGAACGTGCATACTGCCCGGTGCGGATATAAATATGCGCCGGCATGTGCAGCAGGTGTCCTGCGCCCGGCATGGCAGTTTCCAGAAATATAGCACTGGGCAATGCAATCTCCGGTGTAGGCGAAGCTTCGGTGATGTGTATATACAAGTGATGCGCACCCGGATGTTTCGGAAATTTACGGATCACATTTTCGAGCATCGCCATGGCTTCGGCAGCAGCAGGCTTGGCTGTTCCGTCTTTATTCCAATAATCCCACGGCATGGTGTTCATGATCGCATCCGCGCAAAGCGTTTGAGCTTCTGCATCGTTCGGATATTTTTTAGCCACCTGCAACATGGCATCAGCGTAGGCCTTGTTGAGTGAATCACGTACATCGTAGGCTTTGCCATTGTAGCGCGCCATCATGGCATCAATAAGATCTTTTTCTACCTGCGATATAGGAGCAATGCGCGCTTTGGCTTTTTGAATGGACTCGAAGGCGATGCGCTCACGATCTTTCGGATTTACATCATTTAAATTAGGACCGTATGCCAATGCAAGTCCCCAATACGCCATGGCACATTGCGGATCAAGCCGTATAGCTTCGCGAAAGGCACGTATCGCCTCCCAATGATTGAAGCCATATACCAGCCGAAGACCTTGTTCAAAAAACTCCTGCGCTTTCAACGAAGTGGTTGTGATAGGATAATGCAGATCGCCTAATCCTGGTAAAATGTTCACGGCAGTATATACGGTGTCGCGCCAATCGAATGCAGCCATGCCGCACATGGTAATGCGAGTCTCCGTAGGGCGGGTGTAGCGCACAGCATCATCGCGCTCAAACCTGATCCATGACCAGCAGAGGGTCACAGCCAGCAGTAATACCATTACTGCTATGCGTTGGTGTATTTTTTTCATGGTGAGAGGGGTTTATTTCACGTGCCCAACGCCTCGCCCTTACGCTAACGAATTTACTAAAAGTTACTGTACATTACTACTTTCTATTACTATACACGTTAATAGACAAAAACCGGTCTGTCGCTTGCAGATTACGTATCATGCTGCTCCGGGCACAAAAATTTAAGAGCATATCAGCTCTGATATCCCTAGTATAAAACAAGCTCTATGAAATTAAAGATACCCGCTTATCTGCTGTTATGCGTTGTGTTGCTTACAGCACTGACCTCCTGCCATGATGATGACAACAAAGGAGCGCGCACCGTAGAAGGCAAATGGCAGGGAACATTACTGGAAGCGAAGATTCTGGTACTCAGTATTCCGGTACAAACACGCAAAGACGATACATTCAACGCTATACTGGAATTTCAGGGCAGTGGGAATTTAACCGTTCAGGATGACGGCACGACTGCTTCCGGCCGATGGGAACAAAACGGAGAAACCGTTACGATCACTTCTGACTTTACGATTGAAAATATAAATTTCTCCGGCAACTATACAGTAAAAGAGCGAACCGATACCAAGCTCACGCTTTACGTAGAGAAAGAAGAAACCTATAAAGATCCCGACACGGGCGCCCAGATAACCGGCACCGTGCAGGCTACATTTTATTTTGTAGCCATATAGTATTGCAACAGAGCCTGATTGATTTTTTTAGCGAACGATGGTCCTTCATATACAAAGCCGGTATATACCTGCACGAGGTCTGCACCGGCTTTTAATTTTTCTACCGCATCGCTGGGCGACATGATACCACCAACACCGATGATGGGAAAATCTTTACCGAGCTTGTCGCGCAAGTAAGCAATCACCTGCGTGGCGCGATGTGTAAGCGGCTTACCACTTAATCCTCCATTACCGATCGCACGAATTTCTTCAGCACTGGTCTCCAGGTCGCTGCGCTCAATGGTTGTATTGGTAGCAATCACACCATCGGCATTGGTTTCCTTAAGTATCGATACAATATCATCGAGTTGAGAAGGCGAAAGGTCGGGTGCTATCTTCAGCAACACAGGTTTATATACCGGCTTCTGTTTGCTGAGCGATATAACATAGCGAAGTAATTTTCCGAGTGGTTCTTTCTCTTGCAATTCGCGAAGACCGGGTGTGTTGGGCGAGCTTACGTTGATCACAAAATAATCTACATAATCGTACAGTGTTTCGAAGGCTGACGCATAGTCGTCCATGGCCTGTTCGTTGGCCGTAATTTTATTCTTGCCAATGTTACCGCCTACTATTACCGATGATTTTCTTTTTCTGAGTTGTGCTACTGCAGCCATTGCACCCTGGTTGTTAAATCCCATGCGGTTAATAAGTGCCTGATCTTTGGGAAGTCTGAACATGCGGGGTTTATCGTTACCGGGTTGAGGTTTAGGTGTAAGCGTGCCTATCTCTATAAATCCAAAACCAAGGCATGCCATTTCATCAATAAGGCGGGCATCTTTATCGAAACCGGCTGCGAGCCCTACCGGGTTTTTAAATTTTAATCCAAACACTACACGCTCCAGCCGGGAATCTTTGTAATTGAAAAACACACGAAGAATCGCCTTACCCCCTGGTATTCTTCCGATTACACGCAATGTTGCAAAAACGAGGTGGTGAATTTTTTCAGGGTCGATCAGAAAGAACAGCGGGCGAATAAACAATTTATACATAAAGGCAAAGATATACAGTTAGGCAAGGATAATAACTACTGGCGGAAATCTCCTACCGTTATTCTTTAAAAATGGTATGTTCGCGCCCTAAATTAACTCTAGCTGACCTTTATGAAAAAACTTTTAATCATTGCGACCATTATATGCCTGGCATCTGCGCTGGCCAATGATGTGCTTGCCCAGGAGCGTGCCAAGAATCGTGCAGGATTTCTTCTGGCTGCCGCTTCCGATGACATTAACGAAGTAGGTATTGGCGGAATTGCTGAATTTGTGGTGGCCAAGCGGGTAACCATCTCTCCTCAAATGATTTTATACTTTCCGGAAGATCGTGGCAACTACGACATTAACTACCTGGAAATAAATGTGAACGCCAACTATTACTTCTACAACAAAGACATCTTTGAATTTTATGGTTTGGGTGGATTGAACTTTACCCGCCAGCATATTCACTATGAATATAACCGCAGCGATTACAACAACCTGGAAATTGGCTTGAATGTAGGTGGTGGTATAAACTTTGAAGTTAGCAAGACTGTAGTTCCATTCTCTGAACTTCGTGCAACCATTGGCGACTTCAACCAGATCGTTGTAACTGGCGGATTAAAATTCAACCTGCGCTAATTATACTTTGACATAATAAAAATGCCTGGCGAAAAACGTCAGGCATTTTTATTATACACTTATCGGTGAACAACTTATTTTTTCTTCTTCCGGTTGCGGCTGGGGAATTTACGCAGGGCTTTATATACCGAGTTATCTATAATCTTCGGATCGCTCGTATCACTGGTTAATGTACCGCTTACTTTCCAGAGTTCTTTCTTCGCATGTGATGATACTTCAATCTCCAATATACCTTCGCGAAAATCGCGCGACCACGAACGCGACTGGTCTACATCAGCAGCCGTAGAAGCAGGCGCTTCGCCCAACGGGCCGAGGTTCTCGGAGTTGGTTTGCTTAAAAGACCCCGTTACATAACTAACAATGAGCTGGGCGGTAGAGTCTTTTACATATCTATACCCTTTTGATTCAAGTTCGGTAGCAATAGCATTCTTCATTCTCTGAAAAAGTTCTTCTTCATTTACTTTCTGCTCATCTTCAGGCGTGATTACTTCTCCCTTTATTACCGTGAACGTTTCGTACGTAGTAAGATCAACATTCGGTGCTTCCACTACAACCTTGAACTGTGCCTGCACAGACAGTGCTGCGCCATACAATACGGCCATTAAAATATACTTTCTCATGATTTAATTCCTTTCTGCTCCATGAAGCAACGGCTGAAAGTTACATCATTCGCATGATCTTCAGTATGAATATACAGAAAATTATGACCGCGGGTGGAACTCCTGTATTACCTGCCGCAGGTAATCGCGGTCGAGATGGGTATATATTTCGGTAGTAGTGATTGATTCATGGCCAAGCATCTCCTGTACAGCACGCAGATCGGCCCCTCCTTCGATCAGGTGTGTAGCAAACGAATGCCGAAATGTATGCGGACTGATCGTTTTATCGAGCCCTATACTTTTCGCCACGTTTTTAATGATGGTAAAGATCATCACACGGGTGAGCTTTCTGCCATTACGATTCAGAAAAACGAATGCTTCCGAACCCTTCTGAGGAGGTTTATGCGGTAACTTACCCCGCAGTTCATCAATATAAAGCGTGAGGTACTTCATGGCATCGCGACCAATGGGCACAAGCCGTTCTTTGTTACCCTTTCCGGTTACGCGCAGAAAGCCCACATCAAAATACAGGTTGTTCAGTTTGAGCTCTACCAGCTCACTTACGCGAAGACCGGAGCTATAGAGCACCTCCAATATAGCACGGTTCCTCCCTCCCTCCGGTGACGACAAGTCAATGGCATTGAGTAATTTTTCAATCTCCGGGTAACTGAGTGTATCGGGCAGTTTACGGCCAAGCTTCGGGCCTTCGATCAGCGCAGTAGGATCTTTGTCAATCAGGTCTTCAAACAACAGGTATTTATAAAATGCTTTTATACCCGAGAGTATCCTGGCCTGGCTATAGGCACTCATGCCCAGTTCGTTGATATATTCGAGGAAACCCTGTAAGTCTTTCGTAGTAACTTTCAGTGGAGAGAGCCCGTCATTTTTCAGGGAAATATACCGCTGCAGCAACTCCACATCATGAACGTATGCCGCCAGCGAGTTGGCCGAGAGCGACCGCTCCACTTTGAGGTAATTACTAAAATGCCGCACGTGCATTTCCCAATTCATACCCAATATTAAAGGAAAGAAGCTTTTTATTTCTCAATCACGCCTTTAACTTTCGAAATATCTGCAACCTTGAAATGAAAATACAGATTATTAACGGCCCGAACCTGAACTTGCTGGGCAAGCGTGAAACTTCCATTTACGGCAGTCTTTCATTCGAAGAGTTTTTTGAAACACTGAAGAAGCGTTATCCTCCGCTCGAACTTCACTACTACCAATCGAATGTAGAGGGCGAGCTTGTGAACAAGATACACGAAGTGGGTTTCTCGTTCGATGGCATTATACTGAATGCAGGTGCTTATACGCATACATCCATAGCGATACACGATGCTATCGGTGGTATAAAAACACCTGTAATAGAAGTACATATTTCCAATGTATATGCCCGCGAAGAGTTTCGTCATAAAAGTCTCATCACGTCCAAATGTATAGGCATGATGACGGGCTTCGGCATGGAAGGCTATGCGTTGGCGCTGACGTATTTCATAAATAAGAACGCAGCCCTGTAGAGAGTACTGGTATCATTGCATTGGCATGATACTATAGAGGCACTATCAGTAACAAATAAAAGAACCAAACGTTCAATGGCTATGATTTCCTTTTATCCAGGCCCGTCACGGGTACACGATGCAATACCGAAATATGTAAAAGATGCTTTCAACCTCGGCATCATGAGCATCAATCACCGGAGCGATGATTTCATAAAGATGTCTGAGCAAACCATCCGGTTGCTGAAGCAAAAGCTCAACGTTCCAAAAAATTATACTGTATTCTTTACATCATCCGCTACGGAGTGCTGGGAGATCATTGCACAATCCGTTGTTACAGACAAGAGCTATCATTTGTACAACGGCTCTTTCGGGCAAAAGTGGTTTGAATATACCAAACGCATTCGTCCGCTGGCAGAGCCGCTGCCTTTTGATGTAAATGAAAAGCTCGAAGCCAGGAAATTGATCTTCGACCTGAAAGAAGGATTGATCTGCATGACGCAAAATGAAACTTCCAACGGTACGCAGGTTGCTAACAACATTATACGGGCTATCAAAAAAAATAATCCGACATACCTGCTGGCGATTGATGCTACTTCCTCCATGGCAGGTATACAACTTGATTTCAAAGCTGCCGATATCTGGTTTGCCTCGGTACAGAAGTGCTTCGGGCTTCCGGCCGGATTGGGCGTGATGATCTGTTCGCCCCAGGCATTGGAGCGCGTACAAACCATTCAGGAACACAGTCACTATAACAGCCTTACATTTATGACGGAGATGATGGCGAAGTGGCAAACTCCCTATACACCCAACGTACTGGGTATATATCTGCTGATGCGGGTATTGGAAGACAGCGATGCTATAGCTGGAACACATGAGAAAATCCATGCTCGTTATACCCGCTGGATCAGCTTCCTGAAGGCACGCAAAAACCTTAGGCATTTTGTGAGCGAAGAAGAGGTACAGTCGTATACCGTTATTCCGGTAACGGCCGATGAAAAAACGGTAACGGCTATCAAGAAAAAAGCCAAAGAAGAAGGTTTACTGCTGGGGGAGGGATACGGCACGTATAAGCCGGTTACATTCCGCATTGCCAACTTTCCGGCATTGAAAGACAAGGAGATCACCACGCTGATGAAGTTCTTGGAGAAGTACTAGAAGCGATTTATTTCTCGCCCCACGTGTTTCCGACAAAAAAACATACATGGATAGGGGCATTTTTAAAGAACGGCCTACCTTTGGTTAAACCATACGCTAAACATGGCTGGACTTTCAAGACAACTTATGCGATTGGTACTGGTAGCATTGCTGTTCCAGTTTCTGTCACCGGCATTCTTTACGGTTATGGAAGATCATGATCAGCAAAGCAATGGTTGTGCAACAGCCATTCACGCGCACTATAATACACTCGCTATACCCCAGCTTCTGAAAGAAAAAGATGAAACAGAATTTAAAACCGATGATATTCTTGATATAGCAGGTTTCATTCCGCTCCTCGACTTCTCTGCTCATTCTTTTGTTCTCGCACAGCTTCATACCATACGGTTCAGACCTTTTAACTTCAGCGACCGTATCGACCAGCATCCTCCTCTCTTCACGCTCTATAGCTCGTTTATCATTTGATACTCTCCCTGCGGGATAAATTCCGCAGCAATACACTTCCCAACTCGTTCGCGCCTGTAATCTTGATCTTCGTTCATAGCACGCATCATCGTTGCTATAGCATACAAGATCAAAATCAAAACAATATCATTTGGTCGTATTGCGACCGGCTCGTAAAAATTCAAACAAAACATCTGTACAACACGCTATCGTATGAATAAACTAACGACATTCAAATCGTTACTTCGTGAAGAGAAGACGTTGATCATTGCCTGTCATGAGCAAGAAGGAAAAACAAAATTGGAGCGGAACGAAAATCTGTTCCTGATCAGTTCTTCAGGCAATGTTCTGCAACGGTATAGTTATGTGCAGCAGGAAAATTTTCGGCATTATGTAGAAGATAAAGGTTGCAAACAGATTGTGGTCGTAGGCCACAACCATGCAGGAGCTATAGAACATATCATGAACAATCCTTCTACGGCACAACTGGTAGACGAACTCACTTTTAGCAACAAACCTTTTTCACGCCCCTATGTCATGGACAAAGTTGCACTGGAACGCGCACTGCTTGAATTTAACATCATCGAGCAATGCAACCTGTTACTGGAGTATGACTTTATCCGCGAACGGCTGAGACGCAAACTGCTAACTTTGCTCGGGGTTGTAACGGCAGCAGCAACTTCGGAAGCTTCACAGATATACTATAACGGCATTGTTTATAATAATCTCGTTTCATTAAACTGATTGATCCTGCTTCAGTTGCGGTATTTCGCATCTTCCTCTGCGCTCCGATGCAGTTGAATCAAACTCGCGCGGCAAGTTCAATTTATTTCATAGCGAAAGTGCAGGCTCGCGAAATAAAAAGCTGGACCCAG